>CALVQQ010000007.1 GCA_944358255.1 uncultured Bacilli bacterium
TTTTTGGCGTAGGTTTCTTTCCAATTTATAACTTTCTATTAAAAAGTCCTTGACTTTTAATAGTTAGCCTCCATTTTTATAATATGAAAAGATTGAAAAGTGAACTGATTATTTATAATAAAATTAACGTTAAATGGGCAATGCTATTAAAACAATTTCGGTTGGAAATATGTTATTACCATAATTTCTTAAATAATAATTATATTTATTATTAAATTTTTCAATGAGTCTAGGTATTTTCCATAAATCCTCATTATTATGATAAACAGAAATTAATAAGATTGGCTTATCATTAATAATATGGTTCTGGGAACCAAGTAAAGCATTATATTCTTCTCCTTCTATATCCATTTTAATCATATCAATTTTTTCAGTTATGTCATTATCTAAACTTACTGTTTCAATTTCAATATTACCATTATTTGTCAACTTATTGGTGGAAGCATCGAGTAGTTCTGTTGTAAAATAACTTATTCTATTATTATTTGAAACAGCTTTATTTAAATAAATGATGTTTTCATATTTGCTTAGGTTTTCTTTTACCGTTGCCATGGATTCAGTAGTCATTTCATAACAATAAATCTTTTTATAATTTTTATAATAATTTATGAAGTCTAATGCGGTATCTCCTGTATAAGATCCAAGATCAACAAATACTTTATCATCAAAAGAAGGAATTAAATCTAAATCAAAATAATGTAAAAATGTTTTATGCATAGATTCGCTTAGGTTTTTAAAGTCATAACAATACCAGTTATTTAATATAGCAAACAGTAACTTTTTAGAACTATAGTCATTTAGTTTGTTATAAAGCCAAATATAGTCATCAATGTGTTCTTTTAAACTTTTTGCCTTTTCATATATTTCGGTATAATCATTTTTTGATATGTCAAGTGTTCCCCAATAATTAAGTTCATTTAAAAAGTTTTGAATAGATTTTTGAGTATCGGGATGAACTTTTAAAAAGTATTTTTTTATGTTAAAAAATATTTCATCTACACTCATAGTCTTAATTTTATTTACTAATTCATTAAAATCACAATCAATTTTATTCATTAAATTCACCTAATAAAAATATATGATAGAAATAAAAAAAGTAATACTTAGTATTACTTTACAAAACCTATTTTATTAAAAGGAAACAAAACTAAATTCACTTTACCTTTTATATTTTTAATATTGAATGCTCCAAGAACACGACTATCTTGAGAAACGTCACGATTATCCCCCATAACAAAATATTCATCATCGCCGGTAGTGTGGATAAAGTCATCTGTATTTTCAAATTCAAAAGGTGTTTTTATCTTTTCATCATTGATATATAAAACATTATCCTTATATTCAATTTTTTCATTTGGTAAGGCAATTACTCTTTTAATTAACAATTCATCACCTATATTGACAATTACTATATCAAATCTATCAATACCAGATTTAAGAGCAATTTTGTTAACAAAGACAAGTTCGCCATCATAAAGAGTATTCTCCATTGAAGACCCACTTACCAATGCCGGACTAAAAAGGAAAGTTCTAATTAGAACGACCACTAAGATTATAATAATATAAGGTAATAATTCCTTTAATAATTTCATATTTCACCTATAAAAAAAATTAGGCATTAACCTAATTTCTTTCTTTAATTTTATAACTACCTTTTAAATTCTTTAAGAAATTAAGTTTTGCTCTTCTAACTTTACCTTTCTTAATAACAGTAATTTTATCAATTAATGGACTATTAACTGGAAATACACGATTTATTCCAACACTTCCACTTTTCTTTCTAACAGTGAAAGTTTCGCTAACGCCACCACCTTTTCTAGCAGTTACAATTCCTTCAAATGCTTGAATTCTTTCTCTTTTACCTTCTTTAATTCTTACATCAACCTTAACAGTGTCCCCAACTCTAAATTCTGGAACGTTTGGATTGATTTGCTTTTTATTGATTTTATCAATAATATTCATACTATTCTTCCTTTCTACCTTTAATCTTACATAAATGCATCGGATTAAACGATTTAATTTTAACACGATTGTTTCACTATTTCAACTTATAATTTTAAAAAATATAGAAATAATAGTAATAAAGGAGGAATAAAATGACACAAAAAGAACTATCATATTTAGAAGATGCAATAAAACATGAACAAAATCTAGCACAAATATGTGATAACGTAGTAAACAACTTAACAGATGAAGAACTAATAGCATTTATCAAAACACAACAAAAAACACATAAAAACATAGAAAAAAAGTTATTAAAAGTTATGGAGGATATAATAAATGGATAAACTTTTATTTGAAGAAATGTTATTATTACTAAAAAGTAACGTAGAAGTATATGTTCATGGAACACTAGAATCATCAAATCCTAAGGTAAGAAAAGCATTAAAAAACGGATTAGATGAGACAATGCAAATGCAAGAAGACATATTTAACAAAATGACCGAATATAACTGGTATCAAGTAAAAAACATAAAATGTACAGAAATAGAAAAAACATATGAAAACTTAAAACAAAATAAGTGAACCCACTTATTTTTTTTATAGTTGAGTATGTAAATAATTTTATTATTAATTTATACTAATATTTCCAATACCGCCTTCTATATTAATATTAGTTATTCCACTACCATATATTTCATTATTAGACATTTCTTTTTCACCTATTTTAATCATGCCAACACCTTTTTCAGTTCTAATTCTATAACTATCTAGTCCATTAGTTAAGTTGATATTAACGTTACCAATTCCGGATTCAATTTCATTATTTCCAGTTAAAACACCACTTAAATTAAACTCACCTACACCCAGTTTTAAATCTAGGTTATTAAAGCTACTAGATAAAATATCCATCTTACCAGCACCACCAGCAATATCAACTTTGTTAGTAACAATTAAGTTTTCAATCGCAGTCTCGCCTGTACCTTGTTCAAAAACAAAATTACTTACTTGCAAATCTTTTATCTTAACTACACCACCTGACGTTTCAACATCTAATTCATATAAATTGTATATATTTTCAGGAATATATACTATTACAGCACTATTAGTATTGCCAGAAGAAAAATCAAAAAAACTATCTTTTTCTTTTATTTTCACGTTCCCATTTTTACCATAATACTTAATATTTGAATTATTTGATTCAACTTTAAATTCATTACCCCTTTTAATTTCTAATGACGTAAACCCTAATTCAATATCTAAACTATTAATATTACTTTGTTCGGTACCTATTATTTCCATATTTTTATTAATATCAGTATTAACAGTTAATCCTAAAAAACCGCTTAAAGAACCAACTGCCCATAATATACCAAAAATAATATTTACTATAAGCAAAATTGCGAAACCTATTGCACAATATTTTATTACTTTTTGAACCGATGTCATTTTATATCAACTCCACCGAACATAACTGTAGCATTGATATAAATAGTTTTAACATCTTTTTCTTCTAAAAATTCTTGTTTCTTATTTGATATACCACCAAAAATACAATTTGACTTAATTTTTACATTAACATTTTCTGGAACATAAATATCTATACCACCAAAAATTGCAGAACAATTAATTACCTGACTATTTTTAATTATAGCTTTTCTTAAATCTAGTTTCACTCCACCAAAAATAGAATTAATAGTCGCACCTTTAAACTCTTCTTTATTAAAGTTTACATTTTGACTAGAAAAAGTTGCACAATATTCATTTTCACCGACACTTTTTTTATTAATCTTATTTATTTCATCAGTAATTTTTTTATTAAAACTATCTTTAAAAACAAATGATAACCCAATGATTATTAAAATTACAGGAAATGCTAATTTCCAAATCACTTCAAAATCTAATAGACCTAAAGAACAAAACAACAAGGCAAAACCTAATATAAGACCTATAACATTACCAGTTTTATCTTTATCTTTAAATAAACCAATAAAACAAGGAATAATAATTATTAAAGTCCACCAACCATCAAAAAATATATCAATATTAGTTATATCAAGCGCATTTAAACCTAATATCAAACCTAAAATAATTAATACAATTCCCCACAACATATTTTTCATCGTATTCATAAACACTCTCCTTAACTAAATTATATCACACAATTAGTAAAAATTAAGTGTTTTTATAAACAAAAGAAAACTCCATCTGACGATGAAGTTATTCTATATTTTAAAACCAAAATCATTTATTTTATTAGTTAGTTATTTTTATATTAGTTACAAATTCTTTTGTTTTTCTATAATAAAACAATAAATCATTCTTTGCTAAGTTATATATTTCGATAGAATATTCATTATCACCAAACATGTCATTTAAATAAAGCTCTGTTAACTCATCAAATAAAAGACTACTATTTAAATCAAAGGATTCCATTAATATGAAATTTTTTGCATTTTCACAATATTTTTTTATAAAAGGAATTAATGGTTTCATTTCAAGTGTAAGAGTCTTATCTGCATTATCCAACGAACTTCTTATAAATTCATTAACTCTTTTCAATCCTATTTGAGAAGAAATAAAAAGCAAAGAAATTCCTAAAACATATCCTGTATTTACAGCAATAAGATGATCATGACTAACATTTAAATTACCTTTTATCATCATTCCCTGATCTTGTAAAGTTATACTGAATACAAACATTACTCCACTTGCTTTATCAAAATCCATTTTTTCTCTTTTATCAAAAATACCCATAATAATCACACCCCTTAATAAATATTTAAAAAATCTTTATTCTTGTAAACAATGTAATTATATCATAAATTAAAAGAAAACTCCATCACTCTATAGAGTTTGTTAATCCTTTTTTAAAATGTGTTGATTTTTTTTGAAAGTGCACAATTTATGTGCAGTTAGTTTTAAAAATATTTATACTTGTATTATAATTGCACAACTTTTTATTATATTATATATTTTAGTAAATTATGATATAATTATTTTGTTTATTGCGGAGGATTGTTTTATGAAAAGAAATGAATACGTTATTAAAAGTCCTAAGGTTAAATCAGATAAGAATATTGTTATATGTTCAGATATGCATATTAATAGCAGAACTTCCTTTGAAAAAATTGAAGAAACAATAGGCGCTATTTCAGAAATGAAACCTACTCATATTGTTATACCTGGCGACTTGTATGATGCAAATCAATACGGAATAGCTAAAAATGCCGAAAAAGTGGCTTATTTTATTGGTCAAACATCCAAAATTGCTGACGTTTATTACGTAAGGGGTAATATTGATCAAAGAATTAATTTATTTTCTAATGATTCTTGTTATAATGACAATGAAAAATTTCATGCATTATGCGAAGGTAATGAAAACGACAGTCAACTTTGTGTTAAAAATGATGATATAAATTTTTCTGGGATTGAACTGCCTTCTGATTTTTACGATTTAGGTGAACATGATAAAATTAAAATTCTTCTATCGTATTACAAGACATATTTGGAAAAATTATCTAATATTTGTGGTTCTAAGGATTTTAACGTTTTATTGTGCCATGACCCTATAATTAGAGATGCAATATGTTACCTTAGTTACAAAGGGATAATCGATTTAAACTTTGATTTAGTTGTTAGTGGGCATAATCATGGCGGTATATGGCCAACTTTTATGAAACCATTGTTTAGATTAGCACATTTTGATATGGATCTTTTATATCCAACTTATACAAAGGGTATGTTTGAAATGAAAGATTGCCAAAAAATTTAATTGTAAGCGAAGGAGTAACAAAGTTTCACTCTGGTTTTGGGGCACTTCAGTTTCTAGAATCATTTCATGAAGGGACTATTGAAAACGTAAAGGTTTTAAAAGTCTCCAATAAGACTTTATAATTGTACATATTTATTTAATTTAAAATTGATTATACGCTTTGCCTTATCTTGATAAGATATTTTGAACTTTTATAGGCTCGCTTACTTATGTATTAAGTTATACAAAAAACCAAAATTTTCACAATTTTGGTTTTAATATTGCTTTTCTGATTTTATATAATAAAATTAATTATTTTGTTTTTCACGAATAGCAGCTTGAGCAGCAGATAAACGAGCAATAGGAACTCTGAAAGGTGAACAAGAAACATATGTTAATCCAATATTATGGCAGAATTCAACACTCGATGGATCTCCACCATGTTCACCACAAATACCTAATTTAATATCAGGTCTAGTTTTCTTTCCATTTTCCACTGCCATTTCAACTAGTTTTCCAACACCAATTTGATCTAGTTTTGCAAAAGGATCTTGTTCATATATTTTATTTTCATAATATGAATTAAGAAATTTACCAGCATCATCTCTTGAAAAGCCAAATGTCATTTGTGTCAAGTCATTCGTTCCAAATGAGAAAAATTCAGCTTCTTTTGCAATACTTTCAGCAGTTAAAGCCGCTCGTGGAATTTCAATCATTGTACCAATGTGATATTCCATAGTAGAACCTTTCTCTTTTTTAACTTGTTCTGCAGTTTCAACAATAATGTCTTTAACAAACTTTAATTCTTTAACTTCTCCAACTAAAGGGACCATAATTTCTGGAATAATTTTATATCCTTCTTCTTCTTCAACTTCTATTGCTGCTTCCATTATAGCACGCGTTTGCATCTTAGCTATTTCTGGATAAGTTACAGCAAGGCGACATCCCCTATGTCCCATCATAGGATTAAATTCGTGAAGTTCAGTACATTTTGTCTTTAAGCGTTCAACTGTAACGCCCATATCTTTGGCTAGCGCAATAATATCTTTTTCTTCTGTAGGTAAAAATTCATGCAAAGGTGGATCTAAATAACGAACTGTCATTGGTAATCCTTTTAATTCTTTATACATCGCTTTAAAATCACTTTTTTGAAAAGGAATTAATGCGTTCAATGCCTTTTCTCTCTCTTCTACTGTATCAGATAAAATCATTTTTCTAATCGCAGGTATTCTCTCTTCATCAAAGAACATGTGTTCAGTACGACATAATCCTATACCTTCTGCTCCTAATTCAACAGCTTTTCTAGTATCTTTTGGATTATCCGCATTTGTTCTTACACCGAGTCTTCTATATTTATCAGCCCAATTCATAACACGTTCAAATTCACCTGCAATAGTTGCGTCAACAGTTTTGATTTCCCCATCATATATATTACCAGTTGAACCGTCTATTGAAATAACATCACCTTCATGGAATGTTTTTCCACCTAACTTAAACAATTTATTAACTTCATCCATTTGAATGTCACCACATCCAGATACACAACAAGTCCCCATACCACGTGCAACAACAGCAGCATGGCTAGTCATACCACCGCGAACTGTTAATATACCCTGAGCAGCCTTCATACCAGTAATATCTTCTGGAGAAGTTTCAAGCCTAACTAAAATAACTTTTTCTCCTTTACCACCAACACCTTGTTTTGCGGCTTCCTCTGCTGTAAAAACAATTTTACCACAAGCTGCACCTGGAGACGCTCCTAAACCCTTACCTAAAACTTGTGCTTCTTTTAAAACTTTAGAGTCAAATTGTGGGTGCAATAAAGTATCCAAATTACGAGGATCTATCATTAGTACTGCTTCTTCTTCAGTGCGCATACCTTCATCCACTAAATCACATGCAATTTTCAATGCTGCTTGTGCTGTTCTTTTACCATTTCTAGTTTGTAACATATATAATTTACCATGTTCTACAGTAAATTCCATATCTTGCATATCTCTATAATGTTCTTCTAAAGTTTTGCATACATTTTTAAATTCATTGAATGCTTCGGGAAATTTTTCTTCCATTTCAGAAATATGCATTGGAGTGCGAACACCAGCAACTACATCTTCACCTTGAGCATTTGTTAAAAATTCCCCAAACAAGCCTTTTTCTCCAGTGGCAGGGTCACGAGTAAATGCAACACCAGTGCCACAATCGTCTCCCATATTACCAAATGCCATTGATTGGACATTGACAGCTGTTCCCCATGAATAAGGAATATCATTATCTCTTCTGTATACATTAGCTCGTGGATTATCCCAAGAACGGAACACAGCTTTAATAGCACCCATTAGTTGTTCTTTAGGATCATTAGGAAAATCTTCACCAATTTTTGACTTATATTCATCCTTAAATTCTTTAGCTAACTCTTTTAAGTCATCAGCGTCTAATTCAACATCTAACTTAACTCCTTTTTTTTCTTTCATCTTATCAATTAATTCTTCAAAGTATTTTTTACCAACTTCCATAACGACATCAGAATACATTTGAATAAATCTTCTGTAACAATCCCATGCCCATCTAGGATTACCAGACTTTTCTGCTAAAGTGTTTACGACTTCCTCGTTCAAACCCAAATTAAGAATAGTGTCCATCATTCCTGGCATAGAAGCTCTAGCACCTGACCTAACAGAAACTAATAATGGATTTTCTTTATCACCAAATTTTTTTCCAGTGATTTCTTCCATTTTTATTATGTACTCATTTATTTGACTCTGAATTTCTTCATTAATTTGACGATTGTCTTCATAATACTGAGTACATGCCTCAGTTGTGATTGTAAATCCTTGTGGCACTGGCAAACCTATATTGGTCATTTCAGCCAAATTAGCGCCTTTACCACCAAGAAGGTTTCGCATATCTGCATTTCCTTCATTAAACATATAAACGTATTTCATTTTATCTCTCCTCCGCATCTTTACTATTTACATTAATTTTTAGTACTTTTTCTAAATAACATTTTCCACATAAACTTTCATATTGTACGTCATCTACGCCATCAATTGCTACTTGATTTCCTGTACTTACAAATTCTCCATTAACTATTCTGCCATTAAATTTCGCTCTTTTTCCACATCTGCATATAGTATGCAGTTCTTCTATAACATCTGCAATTTCAAAAAGTCTCAAACTTCCAGGAAAAATTTCGGTTTTAAAATCACTTCTGAGTCCATAACAGATGACTGGTATGTCGTATTTTTTGGTGAATAGAAATAGTTCATCTACATGTTCTTTATTTAAAAATTGTGCTTCGTCTATTAGTACACACGATATATTATTATTAAAACAGTCTTTCAAAAAAGATTTTATGTTGTCGTCATCTCTTATAAGATAGTCAACTTTTCTGGATAAACCTATTCTAGACTCAACTGTCTCATCGCCTTTTTTGTCAATTGATGGTTTTGCTATTACTACTTTCATACCTCGTTCTTCATAATTATTCGCGACTTGAAGTAAAAGTGTTGTTTTACCACAATTCATTGCTCCGTATCTAAAATATAATTTACTCATAATGTTTCTCCTCGCTCCTTGGATGGCTATGTAAATAAACATTTCTTAACATTTCATCAGTAACATGTGTATAAATTTCTGTACTGCTTAAATTTTCATGGCCAAGTAAAAATTGGACGCTTTTAAGATCAATTCCTTGTGCTAACAGGTGTGTTGCAAAAGTATGCCTAAGTGTATGGGGATGAACATTCATGGAAACACTCGTATTTTTGACTATTTCACTTACAATATTTCTAATAGACCTGTCACTTATTTTACTACCATATTTATTTAAGAACAAGAAATTGCTATTATGTTTTACAGACAATTTACATCTCAAATTATTGATATATCTGTTCAATGCTTCTTCACAATATTCTCCATAAAATACAAACCGTTCTTTATTTCCTTTGCCATGAATCCTAATCATTTTCTCACTAAAATCAATGTCACTAATTCTAATATTTACTAATTCACTAACACGAACACCTGTAGCATAAAGCATTTCTATTATAAGCCTATTTCTTTCGCCAAAATCACCATAGTCACTAGAGTCGATTACTTTTTCTAAATCATCATAATTTAAAAATGTGGGTAAACTTTTTTTCTTTTTTGGAAGTTTAAATTTCAACATTATATTTTCGTAATTACTATTTCTAGATAAATATTTAAAGTAACTTTTTAATGTGCTGATTTTTCTAGCAATTGTATTATTATTTTTATTATATAAATGTCTATAATATTTTTTTATATCTGTTTCTGTGGCATAAAAAACGTCTTTAAGCTTAGTCACAAACAAAAACTCTTCTAAATCTTCTTTATAACTTTTAATCGTAAGTTTAGAGTAATTTTTTTCATTTTCTAAATATTTTAAAAAATCTTTATAGCCTATATCCATATATAAATTATTTCACAAACGTTTTTTTGTGTCAATATGTTTAAACAAAAAAAGTCACTTTTTAAGGTGGCTTTTATTCACATGTACCATTTGTAGCAGAAACTTTTATGTGTGCTGTTATACCATTTCCGCTATTATTTTGTAATAAGCTTGTTTGATCTACTGTATCACTATAGCTTAGCCATATTCTGAATTCATAGGAATTAACATCATTTACCATTAATGTTTTATTATTAAGTAAAGGTATAAGTCCCGGTCCTGTAACTGTGCTGAAATCTTTTACTCCAGTTATGCTTGTATTGTTTGTGACATCAAATAGTTCGTATTTTATCCACTGACTCTTAAACTTATCTTGTATAGTATCTAAACTTAAATCAATTCTATAACATGCGTCTACATTACTCGTATTTTCGTGTGAAATTGTAAAAACGTTTTTGTTCGCTGCAGTCGCTCTTATATTATCGTATATTGGTGTAGCAAAGTTTACATTAATTGTTTCATTGTCTTGATATTTAATGTCTAAAATACCAGTAGTAACATGAACAGAACTTCCTGTTCCTTCTACTTGTGTGCTAAACCACGCATAAGTCAAATTGACAACGCTTAAAATAAGTAAAAGTACACCAGTAATACTTAAAATAATTAAACGTTTATTATTATCCATAATTAAAACTCCTTATTTTCTAAATTAATTATACAAATAAAAAAACAAAAGTTCAACAATAAAAATAAAAAAAGATAAATACGTTAGACATATTTATCAATATTTTTAGGAACCTTATCATTTACAACCATATCAATTATTTTTTGTTCTTTTTCTTCACTTACTTCTTTTCCTGTCATTTCGCTAATATCTTTAATTATACTTCTCAAAACATTTTCATCTTTAAAGTTTCCATCCTGTAATTTTCTTGCAAGTTCAAGTATTGTGTCTTTACTGACATTAGTTTTCTTTTCTATTCTATCAAATAAATCATCTTTACTCATTAATATCACCTAAAATATTATATGAATAGTTTTGTTATAGGTGAATTGCTTACTATTCTCCTTTATTTTTAAAATAAAGTTTTATTGGTGTACCCGTAAAATCAATATTCGCGCGAATCCTATTTTCCAAGTATCTCTCATAGGAAAAATGTACTAAGCCTTTACTATTAACTTCAATGTCAAATCTTGGTGGTTTTATCCCAGACTGGTGTGTAAAATATATTTTTAGTTTTTTACCTTTATAACTAGGTGGTGGTGTTTCAATGAAAGCATTGAGAACAATGTCATTAATTACACTTGTTTTAATTTCTTTTGTATAATTATTGTAACTCTCTAACACTTTCGGCATTAAAGTGTTAAGTCTTTTTTTGGTAAGCGCACTTAAGAACACTATTTCTGCATAAGAAATAAATTGAAAATTATTTTTTATATCGGTTTTCCATTTTTCGTAATCATTCTCAACTTTATCCCATTTATTCACTACTATTACTATTCCTTTTCCAGCATCTATCGCATATCCAGCAATATGTTTGTCATGTTCTATAATACCTTCTTCTGCATTAATAATTAAAATGCACACATCACTTCTATCAATTGCTTTCATACTTCTTAATAGACTATATTTTTCAACATTTTCATATATTCTTCCTTTTTTTCTAAGCCCGGCGGTGTCAATTAAAATATATTCTTTGTTTTCATATTTAAAAACTGTGTCAATACTGTCTCTAGTAGTACCGGCAATGTTGCTTACAATTACTCTTTCTTCATTTAGCAATGCATTAACCAAACTACTTTTTCCAACGTTTGGTCTACCAATTATACAAAACTTGGGCCTATCATCTTCTATCTCATCTGCACCTTCATCTAAATTATCAAAAACATTATTAAACAAGTCAGATATACCAATGTTATGTTCAGCGCTTATAGTTACATAATTTTCAAAACCTAATGAGTAAAATTCATACATATTATTTTCTGCAATTTTACTGTCTATTTTATTAATTGCTACGATTACTTTTTTACCACATTTATGTAAAAGTTCACTTATGTGTTCATCGTTACTAGTAACGCCTTCCTTACCGTCTACAACGAAAACAATTACGTCGCTTTCGTCTATAGCTAGCATAACTTGATTAGTAATAACATTATTCCAATTTTCGTCTTTAATATCTATTCCGCCTGTATCAATTAAATAGAAATTAAAGTTATTAAATGAGGCACTGCCATAAATTCTGTCACGCGTAACACCTGGGGCATCATCAATAATTGAAATTTTTTTACCAATAATTCTATTAAAAAGAGTACTTTTGCCTACATTTGGTCTACCTACTAAACAAACTGTATACTTTTTCATATTTCTTCTCCCATGAAAATTATAGCAAAAATGAAATACAAAAAAAAGAGTTTTAAACTCTTATCCTGTCGTATTTTCAAATGTTATATTGTCATCAGTAATCATTTTTACAACTAAAACGCCATTTATTTTATATACGCCCATTATTCGCCACATAACTCCGCTATACCAGAGGTAATTATTTGGGTTGCTTCCAATGTATAAACAAGGATTGCTTTCTGTTATATTTTCACAGTGTAAATCTTCTATAATTTTATCAACTAATTCTGAACTAGTTGAACTTCCTAGTTCACCATCCCATATTGCAATTATTGTATTTACTTCTTTTTTTACGAGAATTTCTACTTGATTTAAACTAGTATTGTCAACTGGATTAATAACACACCCATAACCATCTGTGCAATTTTTATCATTTTCTTCAACATCTTTCTCAACATAGCCTGCATCTACTAATTCTCCTACTGTAACAATAAATTCATTGGGATTAAATAATTGTGGATTATCTTGCCCATATAATTCAGCTGCTATTAAAATTGTTTCTTTTTTTCCCTCTAAAATCCTTTGATTAATTCTATTTCTGATTGCGATAACGCTAGGAATTGCAATTGCAACTATAATACTTATCAATATTATTACAGTAATAATTTCTGTTAAGGTAAAACCTTTTTTATTCATATTATAGCCACCTTCCTATTATAGTATAATTATAATATAAAATAAAAAACTATTCAACTACAAAAATATGTCAGTCATTAATATATTTTTTTATAATATTTTGGACTGCTTCTTTTCCTATTTTAGAAACACTACTGAAATTAACTATGTCATCTCCAAGGGCAATATCTAATGTGTTACTAATAAGTTTATTTTGCTTTTCTTTTGCGCTTTTTTTAACTTTATCATATTTAGTACATATGATAGTAACAGGTAAATTGTAATATTTTAAAAAATCATACATCATTAAATCGCTATCAGATGGTTTATGCCTATAATCTATTAATAAAAAAACATGTTTTAAATTTGGTCTGTTTTTAACGTATTCCTCAACCATTAAGCCAAATTTTTCTTGTTTTTTGCTACTAACTCTAGCATATCCGTACCCTGGCACATCCACTAAATAACACTTATTATCAATTAAATAAAAGTTAAGTGTCTGGGTTTTTCCAGGTTTACTACTTGTTCTGGCATAATTTTTCCTGTTTACAAGCGTATTTATAAAACTACTTTTTCCTACATTACTTCTTCCTAAAATTAAAAATTCCGGTTTGTTATCTAATGGATACTGACTTATTCTAACAGCAATTTGAGCTAAATCAATATCTTGAAAATCCATATTTTCACCTACTTACTTATTAAATTATACTAAATTTAATAAAATTTATCAATTTTAAAAAAAGAATATTTATTCTTTATTCTTTTTATATGCTTTACAAGCTTCGTCTAATTCCTCTAAAAGTTTGTCTAGTATGTCTCGGTCCTTTGTCCTAACTCCACTTGCGTATTTGTGTCCGCCTCCGTTATATTTTGATGCAATATCATTAATAATTGGGCCTCGACTTCTAATGTTGACTTTATACAAGTCTTTTTTTTCATCTTTTGTAATGAAAAGCCATACTAAAATCTCATTTATATTGTTTAAATCGTTTATCATATTAGATGCGCTTGCTGCATCAGCATTAAAACTTTTTATAATGTCGTTTTCAAGTTCTATATATGCAAAACCGTTTTTAGTTATTTTAATATTAGATTGAATATATCCAAGTAGTCTAACTTCACTTATTGGTTTCATGTACATTTTCTTATAAAGTTCTTGAATATCAAGTTTATATTTTTTTATTGTTAAGCTAACTAAATCAAAAGTATATGGATTAGTATATTCAAATAAAAATCTGTTAGAATCACTAACAATACCCATAAATAAATCTTCTGCAATAAATTTATTACATCTAAGTTTAGTGTTAAAAATCATTTCTAAGACTATTTGACATGTGCTAGTATTTTTATCATCAATGTATTCATATTTTCCATATTTTTCAACAAATGGATGATGATCAATTTTAATTACATTTTTGAATTTTTTTACATCAAGTCCATCAATTCTTGCAGTATCAGGAACATCTAATGTGATTACTAAACTATTATCAAAATCAAAAGAATCAATTTTATCTAGCACACCTAGGTATTTAAATCTTGCAGCATTTGTACCAATTGCAAAAACATTTTTACTTGGAAATGTTAATTTGATTGATTCCCTTAATGCTATTTGGCTTGCAACTGCGTCTGGATCTGGGCCAATGTGCCTGACCAAATATATAGTTTTTCTTTTTTTTATTTCATTATATATTTTTTTAAATAATTCTTTTTTCATCCTATTCTCCAACTAATTCAAAAGTGTCCCTCGCTATCATGACTTCTTCATCAGTTGGAACAACAAATACCCTTATCTTTGAATTGTTTGTACTTATTTCTCCAAATCTTCCAAATGTTTCTTCGTTTAAATTTTTATCTATTTCTACACCAATTGCTTTTAATTTATCGCAGACTAGTGCTCTTACTATAGGACTATTTTCCCCTACACCAGCTGTAAATACTATACAATCAGCTCCATCAAGCAATGTATTATACATTGATATGTAATTAACAATTTTTTTTGAATACATATCAAGTCCTAATATACATCTTTGATTTCCTTTTAAATATTCACTTTCAACGTCGCGTAAATCACTGCTAACTCCAGTAACGGCATGTAATCCACTTTCTTTATTAAATTTGTCTACTAATTCAGTTGCAGTTATATCTAATTTTTCGCATAAATATGGAACAATTGATACATCAACATCTCCACATCTTGTTCCCATCATGAGGCCGGCTAGAGGGGTAAATCCCATAGATGTGTCTTTACATTTACCATTTTCTATTGCACAAATACTAGCACCATTGCCTATATGACAACTGATTATTTTTGAATCACTTTTTAAATAATCTCTCATGTATTCACTAATGTATCTATGACTTGAACCATGAAAACCATATTTTCTTACTCCGTATTTTTTCGCCCATTCGATAGGTAGTGGATATAAATATTCACTTTCTTTCATAGTTTGATGAAATGCTGTGTCAAATACTGCCACTTGTTTTACGTTACTTAAAACTTCTTTAAAACTTTCTATTCCAGTCAGGTTAGCTGGATTGTGAATAGGTGCTAAAGACGTAAATTCGACGATGTCTTTACATACACCTTCATCTATTAATACACTTTTGCTATATTTATCAGCACCCTGTACTACTCTATGCCCTATTCCTTCAATTTCATCATATGAAGCAATAATATTCATATTAATAAGTTCTTTCATAAGAACATTAACTGCATCTTTATGTGTGTTTAATATACATTCTTTTTTGATTTTTTCTCCATTATATTTAATAGTATAAATAGAACTATCAAGTCCGATTTTTTCAAAAGTTCCACTTACAATAACTTTTTCTTCTGGCATTTCAAACAAAGTAAACTTTAAAGATGAACTACCAGCGTTAACACTCAATATTTTCATGTAATCATTCCTTTCAAGAAAATTATAACATTTATGATTACTATTGTAAATTCATTAGTTTGTGTAATTTTTTATATTAAAAATAAAATAATAGCAGTCTAATATTAATGTTAGTCTACTATTCATTATTATCAGTAATTGTTCTATATTTCTTTCTTATTCTATTTATTGCATTCTCTATACTTCTCTTATTTTTCTTCAATTTAATAGCAATTTCTTCGTTAGAATAAGAATTTATTTTTAACTTTAATACTTCTTTTTCAAATGGAGTTAAAGATGCTTTTATTCTGCTAAATAATTGTTCATGCTCTTCTTTTTTTAACAATCTTTCACTTAAATCATTTTTATTATCACATATTATGTCATAGAAATTAGTAGCGTCAGAATTTATTAAATTATCAAGTGAAACTGATTGATTTAGAATGATATGTTTTTTGCTATAGGAATTTCTTATAGCAGTTTGTATTTTTGTTTTTATGCATATATTTGCATATGTGTAAAAGGATGCTTCTTTGCTTTGATCAAATGTTTTAATGGCATTTATCAATCCTAACAAACCTTCTTGATATATATCACATTCTTCTAGTCCATTTTGAGTTGCAATTTCTTTATATTCTTCAATATATTTATTTATTAAATTTTTATATTTATTTATTAGAATTTCTTCGGCATTTTCATTTTTTTCATTTACTAAAAATAGCATCTCATAATCATTTATTTTTTTAAAATCATATTCCACCATTTTCCTCCTGTTATCTTGTTTTGGCTATTTCATAAATCATTATACCTGCTGCCACTGATGCATTTAAACTATTTATTTTGCCTTTCAATGGTATCGAAGCAATTTGGTCACATGACTTTTTTAACAATGGCTGTAACCCTTTTCCTTCACTACCTATTACAAGTGCTATTTTGCCAGCGTAGTTTATATTTGTATAATTTTCACCATCTGCGTCAGTTCCTATAACCCAAAATCCATTTTTCTTTAATTTTTCGATTGTATTATGCAAATTTGCAACTTTGCAAATCTTTTGATGCACGACAGCACCGCTCGATGATTTGAAAACTGATGCTGTTATTTCTACGCTTCTTTTATTTGGAATTATAATATAATCAACTCCAGCACATTCACATGTTCTTATAATTGCCCCAAAATTTCTTGGATCTTCTATATGATCGAGGATAACCACAAAATTAGCATTATCATCTTCCTTTAAATCTTCAAAATATTTATAGTGGTAATCTTCAATATCAATTACTATTCCTTGCGTTGTCTCATTAACAATTTTATCAAGTTCTTCATTTGTTTTGTAAACTACTTTATTGTTATTTTCTTTAATTAGACTTAATATTTCTTCGTTATTAAAGTTTTCTTTTAAATAAACTTTTTTGACTATGCTATTTTTATTTAAAACTTCTCTCGCAACATTTTTTCCATATACTAACATAAAATGACCTCCGCTCTTGCTGTATAATAAACTAATTATTGGTTTTTGTCTAGATTTTTTATGTATTTTTTTGCACTTAATGCCGCTATACTTCCATCACTTGCAGCAGTTATTATTTGATAAATATCTTTTTTTATTATATCTCCAGCAGCGAATATTCCAGGTATTTTTGTTTCCATTTTTTCATTAACTATTATATAACCCGTTTCGTCTGTAATATTTAAATCTTTAAAGTAATTTGTACTTGGAGAATATCCAATATATAAAAATAGTCCATCTATGTTTATTTTATCCTTGTTGTTTATTTCAACTGCACATAATTTTCCATCTTTTTCTATTAAATCTGTTACATTTGAGTTTAAAAGTATTTCTATATTTTCTTTTGCTTTTGCTTTATTAACAAATATTTCATCAGCTTTTATCTCTTCTCCTCTTATAAACATATATAGTTTTTTTGCAAAATCTGATAGATATAGTCCTTCATCAAAAGCTGAATTTCCTCCACCAATTATTCCAACTACTTTATCTTTATAAAACGGTGCGTCGCAAACCGCACAGTAGCTTATGCCTTTTCCTTCTAATCTCGTTATCTTTTCATTACCGCCTCTTTTAGGGACTCTACCTGATGCTAAAATTAGCGCTTTTGCTTTGTATTCAGCTTTGTTAGTCTTTACTATTTTTATTTTTCCTTCATCAACTATCTCGCTTACTGATTCCCTTTTATATTCAATATCAAAATTCTTTATATGCTCTAACATTTTTTCAACTAATTCTTTCCCCGTAGAAATTCCATTGCCCAAGTAATTTTCTACTTTATTTGTTATATTTATTAAGCCACCTGGTATACTTTTTTCTAGAATCAAAACATTTAGACCACTTCTTTTGGCATATAGAGCCGCATTCATTCCTGCTGGCCCCATCCCTATTATAATTACATCATACATTTTCATCATCCTCTCATTAAAAGTTAACTACTTTTACTTTTTCTTTGCTATTATACAGTCCTTCTAATTGTGCTTTTCTTGTTTGGAATATTATTATAAAAAGTCCAACGATAAACAAAATTACACTTACTATTTGAGCTACTTTGAAGTTGCCTAACATTAAACTGTCAGTTCTTAAACTCTCTATAAAAAATCTTCCTAGACTATACCACATTAAGTATAATCCACATTGTTGTCCTATTTTTACGTATTTTAAACGTCTGACTATTAATATTACAATTGCACCTAAAATACACCAAATTGACTCATAATAAAATGTAGGTATGTGATAAACTCCATCAATTAACATTCCATTGATTACAAAATCTGGAATAAATAGATTTTTTAAGTGGCCAAGTGTAGTCGCTGGACCATAAGCTTCTCCGTTAAAGAAGTTTCCCCATCTTCCCAATGCTTGCGCTATTAAAAGATATGGAACAGCAATATCAAGCATTAATAATGGACTTACCTTGTACTTCTTGCAATATATTATAATTGCCAACGTTCCAAATAATATACCGCCATGGATTGCTAATCCACCATTCCATACTTTGTATATCTCTGATAAGTGTGTACTATAGTAATCCCACTGAAAAGCTACAAAATATAGTCTTGCTCCAATGAAGCCAAATATACATGCCCAAAATATTAAATTAATTATAAAGTCCTTTTTTATCCCAAATTTTTTGGCTTCTCTAATCATTAATACTGTTACTAAAATAATACCTATTATTATAAATAAACTATAATATTTTATTCCAAATTCTCCTATTTTAAATACATATGGATTCATATCTCACTCACCTTTCAACTATTGGTTTTATTATAAAAATTTCAAATAATATTTTCATGATACTAATAAATATTGCAATAAAGAATGGTGTAAACCAACCTTCTATAACAAAATGACTACTCATTAATATGCTTGCTAACTTTAAGACTATTATGTTAACAACAGGATAAAATATTCCTAAAGTTATTATTGTTAATGGAAGTGTAATGTAGATTAAAAATGGTTTTATGGTTAAATTAAGTAAACTTATAATTGCACTCGCTAAAAGTGCATACCAAACGTTTTCAACATATATATTGTTGAAAACTGATGAGGCCATCATTAAAATTAGGGCGTAACAAACTATGTCTAAAATTATTTCTAGTATTAAACTTTTGCTCTTATATGTATATACTTTTTCACTCATTTTTTATTTTCTCCTTTTACTTTATATATATTTATTATATATCATTTTACTTATTTATGAAATATTTTGTTAGTAATTTGAATATACCATACGTAATATATTTTATCAAATGTATATTTTTTATTATTTGTTTTGTATTTATTTTTATTATTTAATATTTGTTAGAACATTATTTAATTTTGTTTTATAACTTGAATACAAAACAAGTTTTTTGTTAATTTTGTAAATAAAAACAAGTTTTTTATTTTAAAACTTGTTTTAAATATATTCCAGTGTATGAACTGTCGTTTTTACTTACTTGTTCTGGCGTTCCAGTAGCTACTACTGCGCCACCTTGGTCACCGCCTTCTGGGCCTAAATCTATAATGTAATCTGCTACTTTTATTATGTCTAAATTATGTTCGATTATAATTACTGTATCACCATTGTCAACTATTCTCTGTAGTATTTCTAATAATTTTTTTATGTCATGTATGTGTAAACCAGTTGACGGTTCATCTAAAATGTAAACGCTTTTACCAGTTGGTCTTTTTTGTAGTTCCTTAGCTAACTTAACTCTTGCTGCTTCTCCGCCTGATAATGTAACTGCATTTTGCCCGAGTTTGACATAGCCTAAGCCCACATCATGCATCGTTATTAAGCCTTTTTTTACTTTTGGAATATTTTCAAATATTTCTAACGCCTCATCAACTCTTAGTTCTAATACATCTGCAATGCTTAATCCTTTAAATTTTACATTTAGTGTTTCGTTATTGTATCTCTTTCCGTGGCAGACATCACAAGGTACGTATACATCTGGCAAAAAATGCATTTCTATTTTTTTTACGCCGTCACCCCAGCATGCTTCGCATCTTCCGCCTTTTACATTGAATGAAAATCTACTTTTATTGTAGCCTCTAATTTTAGCTTCTTTTGTTTCTGTAAATACGTCTCTAATTGCGTCAAAAACTCCTACATATGTTGCTGGATTACTCCTTGGAGTTCTTCCAATGGGGTCTTGTGATATATGTACTACTTTATCTATGTCTTCAATTCCTTTAATATTTTTGCATTTTCCTGCTTTTTCTTTGCTTTTATAAAGTTTGTTTGCTAGCGTTTTGTATAAGATTTCATTTATCAATGTGCTTTTCCCACTTCCACTTACACCTGTTACACATGTCATAACTCCTAATGGTATTTTTACATTAATATTCTTTAAATTGTTTTCTTTTGCACCATTAATTGTCATGTATTTTTTTGGTTTTCGTCTTTTGCTTGGAACATCTATTTTCATTTCACCTTTTAAATATTTACCAGTGATACTGTTTTTATTGTCCATTACTTCTTTTGGTGTTCCTGCAGCTACAACATGCCCACCTTTGTCTCCGGCTTCTGGTCCAATGTCAATTAAATAATCAGCATTTAACATTGTTTCTGAGTCGTGTTCTACTACTATTAATGTGTTACCTAAGTCTCTCATTTCTTTTAGTGAGTGTATCAATTTTGAATTATCTCTTTGATGTAATCCAATACTTGGTTCATCTAATACGTATAATACTCCACTTAATCTGCTTCCAATTTGTGTTGCTAATCTAATTCTTTGACTTTCACCACCTGATAATGTACCTGCACTTCTACTTAAAGTTAAATATTCCAGACCTACGTTTATCAAAAAGCTTAGTCTATCATTGATTTCTTTCAGTATTAAGTTTGCTATTTCTTTTTGTTCGTTTGTTAATTTTAACTCTGAAAGAAATTTTTTTAGTTCTTTAACGCTCATCTCACATATTTCATGTATATTTTTATTTCCAACTTTTACGCTTAAAATTCTCTCGTCAAGTCTAGCACCTTTACACTTTGGACATTCAAGTTCTGTCATATAACTTTCTATCCATTCTCTAATTGCATTTGAAGAAGTTTCCATGTATCTTCTCTCTAAGTTTGTTATTATTCCTTCAAAGTAATCATTGCTTTTTAGTATGCTTCCACTTTTTGACTGATACGAAAATTTTATTTTATCTTTTGATCCATATAGTATTGTATCAAGTTCACTTCTCGTTAATTCGTTTACTGGTTTGTTTAAATCAATACTATAAAATTTTGCAACTGCACCTAGTTTTTTGTAGTACATTGCTAATGTGTCTCCACTTTGAAATGAACTAATTGCTCCGTTCGTTATGCTTTTTGTTTTATCAGGAATTAGTATGTCTTCGTCAATCTTTAATTTAACGCCTAATCCTTTACATTCAGAACACGCTCCAAATGGCGAATTGAATGAAAACATTCTCGGTTCAAGCTCTTCAATAGAAAAATTACATTCAGGACATGCATAATTTTCGCTCATTAGCATCTCTTCATTTTTTTCTATGTCATTGATTACAACTTTGCCATTTGCTAATTTTGTGCAGATTTCAATACTTTCAAATATTCTAGATCTTGATTTTTCATTAACTTTTAATCTGTCAACTATTACATCAATATTGTCTTTTATGTTTTTTTCTAAATTTATGTCTTCACTTAAACTTATTGTTTCACCATTTACTCTAACTCTTGCAAATCCTTCTTTTTTTAATTCTTCTAATAGTTCTTTATGAGTGCCTTTTTCTCCCCTTACTACTGGCGCTAAAAGTTCTATTTTTGTGTCTTCAGGTAAAGATAAAACTTTATTTGTCATTTCTTCTATGCTTTGATTTTTAATCGGCTTTTTATGAATAGGGCAATAAGGTACACCTATTCTTGCATATAATAATCTTAAATAATCATATATTTCTGTGACTGTCCCAACTGTACTTCTTGGGTTTTTATTTGTAGTTTTTTGGTCAATACTTATGCTTGGGCTTAGTCCTTCAATTGAGTCTACATCTGGTTTTTCCATGTTTCCTAAAAATTGACGTGCATATGCACTTAGGCTTTCAACATATCTTCTTTGGCCTTCAGCATAAATTGTGTCAAATGCTAAACTGCTTTTCCCACTTCCGCTTACTCCAGTCATTACGACTAATTTATTTTTTGGTATTTCTATATCTATGTTTTTTAAATTATTTTCTCTTGCACCTCTAATAACAATTTTATCCATAACTTTACCTCTCACTATTAATATTGCTTTGTACTGGAACTATTATACAAAAAAACAATAGCAATACAAGTATAAAATAAATGTTTGCTATTGTCAATAATATGCATTTTTTATAAACTAAATTCGTGCTTAATATTTCCATTTTCATCGAGTGTTGAATATACACATAGTGTTCCACTTATTCTTTCGTTTGTTAAAGGGTTTCTTAAATCTTTATCAATTAAGCTTTCGTTTTGTAATTTATAAATTCTAGTACAAATTTTATCTCCTGTGTAACCTTGGTATAATTCTTCCATGAGGAATGGATATTTGTTAAAATAAATATCTGTTGCTAATTCTATTTCTTCGATTGTATCTTCTAATTTCTTTTCATTTAGTTGTTTTAATGTTTGTGTAAATAATATTGTTCCTGTAGCACTTACAACTGCAACAATTCCAATAACTATCATTATTTCTATTAATGTAAAACCTTTTTTATTCATAACTCACCTATTCTATTATTAGAATACCACATTTTTGTACATTTAAAAAGAGGCTATTTTGCCTCGACAATTAATTTTATTGCGGTTCTTTCTTCACCATCAATTTCTATGTCTGAAAATGCTGGAATGCATACTAAATTAACACCTGATGTTGCTAAATATCCTCTTGCTATTGCTATAGCTTTAATCGCTTGATTTAATGCTCCAGCACCAACAACTTGCATTTCAACTTCGGTTTCATTATCTCTAAATAAATTAGCTAATGCTCCCGCTACTTTTTGTGGTGTGCTTTTGCTTCTTACTTTCATTACATTCATTTTTTTCCTCCTACTAAATATATGTAATTAATCGTAAATATAATATAAAAAAGCACTTATTTTGTGCTTTTTGTTTTTTTTCTTGTGTTGCTTGATTTATTTTTAGTAGTATTACTTTTCTTAATTGTTTTTTTGGCTTTATTTGTAGAACTTTTTTTTACAACTGGTTGTTTTTTAGTTTCGCTCTTTTCCTCTTCTTCTAAAATTTTTGCTACAATTTTATTGAATTTTTTTGGACTTATGAAGAGTTTAAAAAGTGGCTCAGTTACTAGCATTATGCCTAAAGTTACAAAATAGTAACCTATTATTAGTGTTTGAATAGATAGTTCGTTATATAAATTGATAATGGTCAAAATTCCTAGGAATGCTATTAAGAATGTGATAATAAATTTTATTATCCATAAGTAATTATCGTTTGTTTTATATTTGTAAACTATTAACCCTCTATTTACTATTATAAGTAGTGTATAAATTAACATTGCTGTTCCTAACATAAATGGAACGTTTTCGTTTGGTACTGCTATTAAAAAGGAAGCCACTATTATGTTTATTAATGAATTAAATAATAGTTCATAATCTTTTTCTTTTCTAGATGTAAAGTATGCAATTACTGTAAAAAATGCATAAATGTAAAAAAGTGCTCCTAAATAAAATACTGGATTAATTAAACCAAATGCTGGAAATGACATTATAATTATTCCTATTATTATTAATATAAAATACAGTACAGCTTCTATGATATTCCTTTTTTTATCTTCTTTTACCATTTTTAAACACTCCTCTTATTCTATATACATAATACAAAATATTGGAGTGTTTGTCAATTTAAAAGGGTTGTATAAATTAATGTTTTTATTTGGAAATTTTGTCTAATAGTATTGCTAATTCTTCTTTTTCTTTTTTTAATTTTTCTCTGTCTAAGTCAACTATATTTTTTGGTGCTTTGTTTATGTAGTTTTCGTTTTGTAATAATTTTTCTCTTTTTTCTATACTTTGTTTTAATTTTTCTATTTCATCTTTTATTTTTAGCGTTTGTTCCTCTTTATTGCTATCACTTATATAAAATTCAATTTTTACAAGTGAAGAAGAATAAATTATTGCACTACCTGTAGATGATTCATCAATATTTAATTTTAACATTTTTATTAATATTTCTTTTATTTCTTCTTTTGTTGTTAGTTTGCATGCTGTTTCTTTTGAAATATTATTTTCTACTTTGTAATTTCTGATGTTTGTTATGTTTTCTATTGTTTCTTCTGTTAATTTAAATTCTTCTAAAAATACTTCTTTTTTGTTGTATTTTGGATATTCTGTAATCATTATTGATTCTTCACTAATTGGTAGTGATTTGTATATCTCTTCTGTTACAAATGGCATGAATGGGTGTAACATTTGTAATATGTTTGTAAGAATTTTTAAGAGTATTTTTTGACAGTTTAAATCATTTCTTCCTTTGGTTAGTTCAATGTACCAGTCACAAAACTTGTTCCATATAAATTCATAAAGTTTATTTCCGGCATCGTTGAATCTGTATTTATCCATACTTTTTCTTATTTCTTTAATTGTGTTGTTTAGTTCTGCTAATATCCATTTGTCCTCTATTTTTAGATTTTCTAAGTCTATATTTGTGTCTTTAATATCAGTTATGTTCATTAATACAAATTTACTAGCATTCCATAGTTTATTTATGAATTTAGTTATTGATAATAATTTTTCTTCGTCAAAACGTAAGTCCATTCCTATTGATCCTGTAGTTGTAAGATAGAATCTTAAAGCATCTGCTCCATATTTATCTATCATTTCCATTGGGTCAACACCATTTCCTAAACTTTTACTCATTTTTCTTCCTTGTTTGTCTCTTATTAATCCGTGAATTAAACAGTATTTGAATGGACTTTTTCCCATGAATTCTAGAGATGTAAACGCCATTCTCGCTACCCAAAAGAATATGATGTCATATCCTGTTACTAATACGTTTGTTGGAAAATATCTTTTTATATCTTCTGTTTCTGATGGCCAGCCAAGTGTACTAAATGGCCAAAGTGCACTACTGAACCATGTGTCTAAAACGTCATTGTCTTGTACCCATCCTGGTTCTTTTGGTGCTTCTAATCCAACATAGATTTCGTCATTTTTGTACCAAACTGGTATTCTATGTCCCCACCATAGTTGTCTACTTATGCACCAGTCATGGCAGTCTTCCATCCAGTGCTTTAATATTTTTTCAAATCTTGGTGGAATAAAGTTTATTTTATCTTTAGTTTTTTGATTTTCCAATAGGTTTTTTGATAGTTCGTCCATCTTTACAAACCATTGTTCTGAAAGATAAGGTTCAACTGTAGCACCGGTTCTTTCTGAATGGCCAACTGAGTGTGTATATTCTTCTTCTTTGACTATTAAATTTTGTTTTGTTAAATCTTCTACTATTTTTTTTCTGGCTTCATCTAAGCTTAATCCTTCATAAGGTTTTGCATATTCGTTTAAGTGTCCGTCTGGAGTTATTGTGTTTATTATCTCTAAATTGTGTGTTATACCTATTTCATAGTCATCAATCGCATGAGCAGGAGTAATTTTTAAAGCCCCTGTTCCAAAATCTTTGAGAACTCTTGAATCTGCTATTATAGGAACTACTCTATTAACTAATGGAACTATTACATTATTTCCAATAACGTCTTTGTATTTTTCATCTTCATCGTTGACTGCTACTGCTACATCTCCAAATATTGTTTCTGGTCTAGTAGTTGCTACAGTTATGTAGTCTTCACTATTTTCAAATTTGTATTTTAAATAATATAATTTACTTTTTTCTTCTTTATATATAACTTCTTCATTGGATAATGCTGTCATTGCGATTGGGTCCCAATTAATTATTTTTTTGCCTCTATATATCCACCCTTTTTCATATAATTTTATAAAGACCGTATTTACAGCTTTGTTTAAACCTTCATCTAATGTAAATCTTTCTTTTCTATAATCTAAGCTTAGTCCAAGTTTTTTCCATTGATTTTTTATATTGTTGCTGTGTTCTTCTTTCCATTTCCAACATTCTTCTAGAAATTTTTCTCTTCCAAGTTCATATTTGTCTATTCCTTCACTTTTTAATTTGTTAACGACTTTGCTTTCAGTAGCTATTGCAGCATGATCCATTCCTGGCAACCATAATGTGTCATATCCGCATAGTTTTTTGTATCTTATTATTACATCTTGCAAACTTGTATCTAATGCATGCCCTAAATGTAAATTCCCTGTGACATTTGGTGGTGGAATTACAATTGAAAATGGTTCTTTTCTTTTGTCCCCACATTCAAAATAATTTTTTGACAACCAAAAATCATATTTCCCTTCTTCAACTTTTTTAAAATCATATTTGTCGTTTAACATTTTTACCTCCAAAATAAAAGGATAGTACAAGGAGTGCGTTTATGCACGGTACCATCCTAAGATTAACTTAATATTATAACGGTTTTAATCCGTGATTTCTTAACTATTCAGAAATCAAACTCCCAAGCTACCTTCAATTACTTTGTTTGTCTATTTACACCAAACATAGACTCTCTAAAAAACTACGTAATCTACTCCTCTTGTTCTTCATTTTTATGTTATGAGTATAATATATTATTTTGTTTAAGTCAATATTCTTAATTTTTTATTCATTGAAAAAGCCGTCTATGTAAACGGCTTTTAAAACGATGTTTCTCGTAATATTAGTTGTAGGCTTTATATATTTTAAGATAAAGAGGATATCTATATTTTTTATCTAATATTACTTTAATAAATTATTGTAGAATGTAATTTTTATTTTCTTTTATTACCTATTTTATCACCTCCACTATATCCAGTATATATTTTAATTGTGAAAATATTGTGTAATATTAATGATTTTTTGGTGAGTTTACATCTTCTTTTTTTATGTCAAAATAGAACTTTGTGCCTTTCCCTTTTTTTGACTCTACTCCATAATTCCAATTGTGCTTAACTAAAATTGTTTTGCATATTGATAAACCTAATCCTGTTCCTATTTTGTTTCTTTTGTGATTTTTTTCATTTTTATAATATTTGTCCCATATCATATCAATTTCTTCAGGGTCTATTCCTTTTCCGGTGTCTTTGATGCTAACTCTATAATATGTTTTATTTTCTTTTATTTCTATGATTATTTTTTTGTCTTTGCCTGTATAGTTTACTGCATTGGTTAGTAAGTTATATATTACTTGTTCAATTTTCTTTTCATCAGCTGTTATCATAAGTGGTTTTGTTCTTTTAAATATGAATTTGTAATTTTCAGTTTCAGATAGAACTTTAAATCGTTTTATTATTGTTTTGATTTGTAATGTTAAATCATAAGTTGTTTTTTCTAATATGTTCTTTCTTTCTTCATTTTTTGATAGTTCAAGTATGTCATTTACTAGTATGTTTAGTCTATCTGCTTCTTCTATTATTATGTTTAAGTTTTCTTTTTTCTTGTCAGTGCTTTCATTGTCTAAGTCTCTTGTCATTTCAGCATATGCTCTTATCATTGTTAGTGGTGTTTTTAAGTCATGTGATACATTTGCCATTAAATCTCTTCGTAATTCATCTGTTTTTCCCATTTCTATTCTAGCTAAGTTCAACGCTTCTGCAAGTTCTTCTATTTCTTCTATTTTTGTGTCTGTAGAAATTGGCGAATCGTAGTTGCCTTCGGCAATTTTTTTTGCACCTTTACTCATATCTATTATTGGCTTACTGATATTTCTAGAAATGTAAAGTGCTACGATAAATGAGGTTAGATATACTATTATTGTTACATATATTAGTTCTTGCTTTAGTATTATTATGCTTCTATCCATTGGTTCTAGTGAAGCATTTATGTATGCGTTTGTGTTCTCGTTTATTTTTACTGCATAAATAATTGTTTTGTTGTTTAATTGTGGATTGTTTATTGTGTAAGTTGCGGTTTCTTTGTTTGACGATGTGAATTGTTCTTTGTAATCAATTATGTTTTCGTCATTGGCATAATATAAACATCCTCGATTCATAGCTTCCGATGAATATTTCATTTCACCATCTGTTACTATTTCTATGCATACATTGTTATCGTATGATAAAGCATTATAGTAAATATCATCTGAGTTTTTATTGTATAGTTCAAGAACATAGTTTCCTATGTCTTTCATACTGTTTTTAGTTACCCATTCATAATATAAGTTTAAAAATAATATTTGGAGTATCCAAATGAAGAATAAAATTATTGTTAAAAACAATGCTAGATAAACCCATATTTTAAATGCTAAACTATTCTTCTTCATTTTCAAATTTGTACCCTACTGATCTTACTGTTTGTATTAAATTTCTGTATTTTCCTAAATTGTGCCTTAACATTTTTATATGAGTGTCTACTGTTCTATCGTCACCATAAAAATCGTACCCCCATACATTTGTCAATAATTGTTCTCTTGTTAATGCAACTCCTTTATTACTTATAAAATATATTAATAATTCATATTCTTTGGGTGTTATTTTAATTATTTTGTTATCTATTTTTAATGTGTGTCCTAATGTGTCTAGTTCAAGTGTTTTATATGTGTATTTGTCTACTATTTTTTCACTTCTTTTTAATATTGCTTTGACTCTGGCCATTAGTTCTTTTGGACTAAATGGTTTTGTAACATAATCATCTACTCCTAAATTAAAGCTTGATAGTTTGTCCATTTCTTCTTTTCTTGCAGATAACATAATTACAGGTATATCTTTTATTTCTTTTATTTTCTTTAAAGCTTCAAATCCATCCATTTTTGGCATCATTATGTCTAATATTATTAGGTCTATGTTGTTATTTTCACTTACTGCGTCTATGGCTTTTATGCCATTTTCTGCTTCAATTACTTTGTACCCTTCATTAAGACAATATGTTTTTATTACATTTCTAATTAATTCTTCATCATCTACTACTAATATCTTCATTTTTCACCTCTATTTGATATTATAAATTTTACATGTGAATTTACTGTGAAAAAAGGAATAATTATTCAAAATAATTTATTCCCATGTTTTCTTTTACTCTTTTTAATGTTTGGCTAGCTTTTTTTCTTGCTTTTTCTCCGCCTTGCTTTAATATTTTATATACTTCTTCTTTATGTTCTTCATAGTATTTTCTTTTTTCTCTTATTGGTGTTAGTATTTCTTCTATTACTTCTATTAGATATTTTTTAACTGTAACGTCACCTAATCCACCTTTTTCATATTGTTGTTTTAATTCTTCGTATTTTTTTCTGTCTTTACATAATGCATCTAAATATATAAATACCGGGTTATTTTCTGTTTTCCCTGGGTCTTCTACTTTTATGTGATTAGGATCTGTATACATACTCATTACTTTTTTTCTTACTGTTTCAGGATCATCACTTAAATAAATGCAATTGCCTGCGCTTTTGCTCATTTTTTGCTTACCATCTGTACCAGGAAGTCTTCTCGCACCTTTTGTGTTAGGTACTATGTACTCAGGCATTACTAATGTTTCTCCATATGTTTTGTTAAATGTGTTTACGATTTCACATACTTGTTCTAATATCGGAATTTGATCTTCTCCGACCGGAACTAAATTTGCATCAAATGCTGTTATGTCAGCTGCTTGACTTATTGGATATGTTAAAAATCCTACTGGTATTGATAAACCAAATCCTCTTTGCTTTATTTCTTCTTTTATTGTTGGGTTTCTTTTTAATCTTCCTAAATTTACTAAGTTTAAATAATACATATTTAATTCAGTTAATTGTGGTACATCTGATTGTATAAAATATGTTGTTTTGTTTGGGTCTATTCCAACTGATAAATTGTCTATTGCTACTTCTAATACGTTATCAATTATTTTTTTAGGATTTTTAGCGTTATCTGTGAGTGCTTGGGTGTCTGCAATGAATACAAACATCTCATATTCATTACTGTCTTGCATTTTTACCCTGTTTTTTAACGATCCAACGTAATGTCCTAAATGTAATTTTCCTGTTGGCCTATCTCCTGTTAATACTATTTTTTTATTCATGATATTTGACTCCTTTTGTTAATTTATAAATAAATTATATCATTTTTATTTTGTTTTTTAAATATTTCTATTTTTTATTAACTAAAATTATTTTGCTTAAAATGGTTGAATTGTATTTCTTTTTATGGTATATTTAACTCACTTTGATGGCGATGTAGCTCAATTGGCTAGAGCGCACGGTTCATACCCGTGAGGTTGTGAGTTCGATCCTCACCGTCGCTACCAATTTTGATTATTTTACTAGGTTTTAAGCCTAGTTTTTTATTGGGAATACCTAATATAGGTGTCCCCATCTTTTTTATTTTAAAATAAATGATATAATTATCTAAACAACAAATAGTAATTTGTATAGGAGGTATTGTATGTTAATTACAGGAATTTTAATTACAATAGTTGGATTTTTTATGTTTTTAATGCCTCAATTTTTTATGGGGCTTAGAAATCCTAGAATCCCAGATAAATTGTTAAAGAATCCTAAAATGAAAAATGTTCTTAGAGCATGGGGTGGCATTTTCGTAATAGTTGGAATTTTATTAATTGTTTTTTCAATTATTTAATAATAAATTACAATTTATTGATTAAATATCTATAAAAAATTTGTAGTTATATTTTAGTTATTTTTTATAAAAAATAATTCAAATTTACTTATATTTAATCAAATCTATTCAAACTTACTCGAATTTTACAAACAATGAAAAGCCTTAAAAATAAAGGTTTTTTTTGATATTTTACCATATATCACTAATTAGAGCTTTTTTTTCATACCCGTGAGGTTGTGAGTTCGATCCTCACCGTCGCTACCAATTTTGATTATTTTACTAGGTTTTAAGCCTAGTTTTTTATTGGGAATACCTAATATAGGTGTTCCCATCTTTTTTATTTTAAAATAAATGATATAATTATCTAAACAACAAATAGTAATTTGTATGGGAGGTAAAAAACAATGAATAAAGAAAAAATATTTAGAGTTTTAACACTTATGTTTATGATTATAACTTTTATAGGTGCAGGTTATGTATTATTTAATAAAGGACAAGTAAATGCAGGATATGCTGTAATTCCAAGTTTATTCTGTGCTATATTTTCTCAATTAGCAGTTTATGAAAAATTTAAAAAA
>CALVQQ010000008.1 GCA_944358255.1 uncultured Bacilli bacterium
ACATTTGTGGATATTCCTAAAATTGATAATCTATATTTAAATATAGGAGTATTGATTGCATTTATAGTTGGTGTTTTAACTTATTTATTTTCTAATGTATATGTTGGCAAATTTTTAAATCAGAAAACATCAAATAAGAGTATATTAAAAACTATTATTGTTATGCTTGTAATTGTATCATTATTCTTTATATTTCCACTTATAGAGAATTTTACAACTGTTTCTTGGCAAGTGTTTTTAGCTAGAATAGGTATTATTGTAATATTTGCTCTTATCTGTATGTTTATCTTTAAAAAAATAGATAAATGTTAATTACAAATTACAATTTATCGAGTAGTTCAACTTTAAATAGTTGGTCTTTTTTTCGCGGGAGAAATTATTGATACTTACTCTAATGGCTCAAATGTACTTAAAAAGAAAAATGAGGTACAGGATTGTACTATCGATTTGAAATATTATTTCATAGGTGCTGGTTATTTTTTATTTAATTATTGACAGCAGTCCGAAATTGGACTATACTTTAAGATGAAAAGTCCGAAATTGGACTGGTAATGGAGGGATAAATGGAAAATATTCAAAAACAATTAGAACTAATTAATCAGCAAATAAAAGAATTAGCTAGTATATATAAATTATCTTTAGTGAAGTTTAATATTTCGGAAAATGAATTTTGGATATGGTATGCTTTGATTATTATGAATGAGGAATGCACACAACAGGATATCGTAAACAATTGGTTTATATCAAAACAAACGGTTAACACTATTATTAAAAACTTAGTTAAAAATAATTATATAACTCTAAAAACCATGCCAAATAATCATAATAAAAAAATAATTTGTTTAACGAAAAAAGGTAGAGATTATGGCGAAAAAATTGTTTTACCAATGTCTAGCATGGAGTTAAAATCTTTTGGAAAATTAACTTTAGAAGATAGAAAAAAATTAATAGAAATTATGAGCAAATATATTCAAATTTTAAAAGATGAAGCTCAAAATTAGTTTTAAAGGTGGTGGTAGATTAATGACAAAAAAGACGAAAAAAAAGATTATTGTGATATTTGGGTTATTATTCATTATAGTTGCTATATATTTTTTACTACCAATTATTAAACAATTGATGACGGAAGAAGGCAGATTATTGTTTAAAAACAAAGTGGATGATTTAGGAATCTGGGGATTATTAATTTTAACTTTATTACAGTTATTGCAGATACTATTGGTGTTTTTCCCTGGGGAGCCATTAGAAATTTTAGCAGGTATGTGTTATGGTGGATTTTTTGGTACTTTATTTATTATGATATCTTCTTTTGTATTTTCAGCACTAATATTTTTATTAGTGAGAAAATACGGAAAGAATTTTCTTTATCTTTTCTTTAAAAAAGAAAAAATTGACAAATTGTTAAATAGTAAAATATTTAGAAATCCTAAAAAGATTGAATTAGTCATGTTACTTTTATTTCTAATACCTGGAACACCGAAAGACATGCTTGTGTATATAGCTGGTCTCTTACCAATTAAAACAGTAAACTTTTTAGTTATTTCATCAATTGCAAGATTTCCTTCCGTAATATCAGGTGTATTAGCTGGATCTAGTTTTATGGATGGTAATATTTTTGTAAGTATTATAATATATGGAATTACTTTTTTGCTGGTAGGTTTAATTATTTATATTATTAATAAAATTGATAAAGATAAAACAACTAATAAAATATTAAAAACTTTTGATTAGATATTTTCTATTGATGGATTAACAAATTACAATTTATTGATTAAATATCTATAAAAAATTTGTAGTTATATTTTAGTTATTTTTTATAAAAAATAATTCAAATTTACTTATATTTAATCAAATCTATTCAAACTTACTCAAATTTTACAAATAATAAAAAGCATTAAAAATAAAGGCTTTTTTGATATTTTACATCATATTACTAATTAGAGTTTTTTTCATACCCGTAAGGTTGTGAGTTCGATCCTCACCGTCGCTACCATTTTGTTGATACGTAAGTTAATCGTTTATTAATGATTGACTTTTTTTATTTAGTATAAATTTTATTTATTTAATTTTACTTATGTTTTAAATATAAAAATATATTTTATGAAATTAAGCATGTTAACATTTTTACAACGTTTTTTTAAGTTTTATTGTATATTTTTTGTATATTTTGTATAATTTAATACGAGGAGTATTTATGAAAAAAAGAATTTTAATAACATATGGTTCTTATGGTTCTGGTCATAAAACAATTGCCAATTACATTAAAAATTATATTGAAGATAATTATGATTATGAAATTAAAATTTTAGATTTTACTGAACATTCAAATATTATTGGTAAAATTGGCATAAAACTTTTTGATTTTAATATTAAGTATAGAACTAAATTCTTATTTAACTTATCATATGAATTGATGGATCATAAATTTACTACTTTTAGATTTAAAAAGTTTACAAAGAAAAGTTTTGATAATAATTATAATAGAAAATTTATAATTGATTATGATCCGGATATTACAATTTCAACTCATTTTTTTGGCAACAATTTGGTTTCATATTATAATGATTTGAATCTTACTCATAGTAAAATACTTACAATAATAACTGATTATAAATCTCATCAGTGGTGGATTGCTAATCATAAAAATGAGGACGCATTTATTGTTGCTAATGAAGTTGTTAAAAATGAGTTGGTCGATTTAGGCGTTCCTTCTAACAAAATTTTTCCTTATGGTTTGCCAGTAAATCCAAATATTGATAATTTGCTTAAAAATAAAGAAGATATTTTAAAAGAATATAAGTTGTCTGGAGATAAACCTGTTTTGCTGTTTTTTGGTGGTGGAAGTGCCGGAAGTATGAGTTATTTTGATTACTTTAAAATTGTAGCAAAGCAAAATTATAATGTTGATTTGATATTTGTCTGTGGAAAAAATGAAAAGTTAAAAAATAAGTGTGATGACTTTATCAAGAGTAAAAATATCAAAAATGTTAAAGTTTTAGGTTTTACAACTGATGTTTTTAATCTTATGAAAATTAGTGATGCAGTTATTAGTAAGGCTGGCGGCGCTACAGTCACTGAATGTTTGGAAATGAATACCCCAATGATAGTAATTCCTGGCTATGGTGGTCAAGAAAAATATAATGAAAGATTTATGTTGAGAAAACGTTTTGCTTTAAGGGCTAGAACTTATTTTGGTTTAAAAAGAATTGTCAAAAAAGTTTCCAAAAACCCCGTCATACTAAAAAGAATTAGACTTAGAATGCTCAATAATGATAAAAATAATTCTGTTAGTAAGATTTGTAAACTTGTTGATAAAATGTTAAAAAAATGACTTTAAGTCATTTTTTTAGTCTGCATAATTTTTAAAATAATTTTTTATATAAACTACTGGAGTTCCTTTATCTCCACTTCCACTCGTTAAGTCACATAGTGAACCTATTAAATCAACATATCTTCGTGGTGTTGTTCCTTGTGTTTCAATTTTTCCTTTTAAGTTTATTTCTTTTTCTTTTATTTCTTTTTTTATTGCGCTTGCTAGTTCTTCTCCGGTTAAATTTTTGAATTTGTTATCGGATAAATATTTTAGTTTTAATTCATTAGGACTGCCTTCTAACCCTTTTGTATATGCTGGGCTTACTACTGGGTCAGCTAATTCCCAAATTTTTCCTACTGGGTCTTTAAAAGCACCGTCGCCGTAAACCATTACTTCAACATTCTTACCAGTACTTTCTTTTATCATTCTTTGTATTTTGTTAACAAGTTCATCCCCAGTTCTAGGAAATAATTTTACTTTTTCTTCGGTTGAACGATTAGATCCTAGTAAACCATATTGTTCGTTATATCCACTTCCATTAATACTTTTGTTTAGTAGTTCATCCATTCCTAATACTTTCACGCCGTTATTTCTTAATAATTTTTGTTTTGTTTCTTTCCTAGTGTGTATGTCACAAACTAATATATTTTTTGTATATTCCAGTATTGTTTCCGGGTTATTGCTTAGAATAAATTCAATTTCACAGTTTTCACTTTCTGCTACTTCTTTATAAAATTCAATCATGTTAACGCCAGTAAAAATGTGTTTAAAATCTCCAAATTTTTCAAAATACTCTTTTTCAGTTATTACATCTTTATATGGGTCTATGCTATTCATTGTAAGTTTATTTTTGTCAAGTATGTCATTACCAACTTCATCGCTAGGATAACTTAATAAACATGTTATTTTTTTGCTTGCTCTTGCAAAGGCCTTTAATAATACGGCAAATCGATTTCTACTTAGTATTGGGAAAACTATACCTATATGCGATGTATCTAATTTTTGTTGTAAGTCTTCAGCTATTTGATCTATTGTAGCGTAATTTCCTTCACTTATTCCAACTACCGCTTCAGTTACCGCTATTATGTCTCTATCTTCAATTTCAAAATTTTCTAAATTACTAGCTTCTAATACGCTATCAACAACTATATTAGCAAGATTATCTCCTTCTTTTATTATAGGGGTTCTAATTCCCATGGCTATTGTTCCAAGTTTACTCATTTTTCACTCTCCTATATTCATTATAACATATATTGGTTTGTTAACTAAATTTTTTGAATTTTATTGTAAAACAAAAAAGCACTGTTAGAGTGCTTATTTTCAATTGGTGACCTGTACGGGATTTGAACCCGTGAATGTCGCCTTGAGAGGGCGATGTGTTAACCATTTCACCAACAGGCCAATATAGAATATCTATTTTTGTAGATATTCATCGAATAGTTTTATTCTCTCATTAATTTGTTCTTTTGTAAATAGTTTTAGTATTTCGTATAAGTCTGGTGTCATTGTTCTTCCTGTCATGGCAACTCTTATTATTTCACATACATCTGCAACTGAGCCTTTATATTTTTCTGGATTTTGTTTATACTCTTTTGTTTCACTTGCAAATCCAAATTTTGGGCATAAATCTTTGATTTTATTAAACCAAGTATCTTTGTCATCTTTATCATTATAATAATTGGCAAAATATTCTTTTAAAATTTTTGAATCGTAAAATTCTTTTTTTGGAGTTTCATATTCATTAAATAATTCATCAAAAATGTATGATGTTTCTTTTTTAACATCGCTATAACATGATATGTCTTTTCTTGGTCTAGGTATGTTTCTTTCTATGTTTAGAAATGCTATTACTTTTTCTTTATTATTTAATAGTATATTATAAAAATCTCTGTCATAATCTTTAGAGTATTCTAATGTTTCTTCATAAATATCATTTGCACTTTTTTTTGAAAAATAAACTTTTGATATGTTTATTAATTTATCTAAGTCAAATAATGAGCCTCCTACTGACATTTTATTAAATTTAAATGTAAAATCTGAAATAGTTTTTTCGGGGTTTTGCATATACCACATTTCGAAGTCAGAATTAAGTAGTGTTGCCAAATATAATCTTACTGCATCTACTGGTATTCCCATCTCTGAATAGTAACTCACTGCTGCTTCAGGATCTTTCCTTTTACTTAATTTTCTAATTGTTGTGCCTTCTCTTTTTGTTAATGGAGCTATATGTGCGTATTTGGGTGCTGGAAATCCAAATGCTTCCCATATTTGTAAATGATATGGTATGGAAGAAACATATTCATCGGCTCTGGTAATTGTTGTTATATCCATCAAGTAATCATCAACTACATGCGCAAATGCATATGGTGGCAAACCATCGCTTTTTAGTAAAACGTGATCTATGTCATTTTCTGGAAATTCCATTTTACCTTTAATTAGGTCATTAAATATGAATTTTTTATTAAAATCGCCTTCGCTTTTTAACCTTATTACAAATTTGTCTCCATTTTTAATTTTTGCTTCTATCTCTTCATATGTTAAATTTCTACATTTAGCATATTTTCCATAATAACCTATTCTGTCTTTTTTTTCTTGCTGTGTTTCTCTCATTTTTTGTATGGTTTCTTCTGAACAAAAACATGGATATGCTTTACCTATTGAAACCAAATATTTTGCAAAAGATAAATATATTTCTTTTCTTTTCGTTTGAATATATGGCCCGTATTTGCCTTCATTCATAGGACTTTCATCAATAATGAATTTGTAATTTTTTAAATCACGTATTATATTTTCAATTCCGTTGTCTATTTCTCTTTTTTGGTCAGTATCTTCTATTCTTAAAATGAACTTTCCTTTTGATTGGTGGGAAAATATTTCTGGAACAAATGCTGCAAATAAACTACCCATGTGAATAAATCCTGTTGGTGATGGTGCAAATCTTAATATTTCTTTACCATCTTTTTTTTCTCTTTTTGGGTATTTTTCTAAATAATATGATATGTCTTTAGCATCTGGAAATAATAGATCCGCAAGTTTTTTATAGTCCATTTTTTCACTCCTTTGGTTGCCCTAGTTAGATTCGAACTAACGATGCCGGAGTCAGAATCCGGTGCCTTACCGCTTGGCTATAGGGCAATTTCATTTGTATTATAACATATTTTTTATTTAAAAAAAGTCTATTTCTTCATTAGTATTTAATAAATTGACATAAAATACTATTATACTAGCTATTAAAAATAGTATTGAGGATAGTAAAGCATAGTTATTTGCCTTTTTATCTTTGTTACTTAAATTTTTATCTGGATTTTTAAAATTTTTGTATGATGTATATACAAAATAAAGATATATTAATATCCCCACTATTATTATTGCAGAACGAATGCTAGTTATAACTTTCGTGCTTTCTTTGTTGTTTTTTATATTATTTTCTTCAATGTTATTACAAATTATTGCTGCTATAGATATTACTATATATACTACAAATATGAAATCATTGATTTTTATTTCTTTTAATCTTTCATAGTTAATGCTCATATTATAATTTATGAAAAAAATTGTCAGCAAAGAACTTGTTGACAATTTTTCATTATTTTATGTAAAGTGTTTCTCCTTTATTTAACTTTATTATATACTTGTTAGTTTCTTCGACTGTATATTTAAATTTGTAGTTAGTTTCATCTTGCTCTACTTTGTCTTCTTCGACTCTTCGATAGACTGTGACGCTTTCCCCTTGGTTAGCCACCCAAAGGTTTTGTCCAATATTGTACCAATCATAATTTTCCCCCTTTTTTTCTTCATAAAAATTATAGTATTTATTTTTTTCTAATAGTCCAACTCTTTCTGAAGTTTCACTTGGTTCTTTTCTTATACTTAAACTAGAAATATTTACTTTTATTTGATTTGTTTTTTCATCTTTTTCTGCTGGGCTTACTTTTGTTGTATATTTTACGTATTTAGCACTGTTAGTATCAATTTGTTGGTTTGGATATATGTATGTGTAAAGTAATGGGTCTTGTTTTACATTGTTTACAAAAACTTCGTAATGTAAGTGTACACCTGTAGAATGGCCTGTTGTTCCCATAATTGCTATTTGCTCCCCAAATTTAACCTTATCTCCGATTTTTACATTGATACTATTATATTTTAGATGTGCCATTAGCGTTATTAAACCGTTGTCATGTTGTATTTTAATATAATTACCGTATGAATTTCCACTCGAGTCCTGTGTTTGATAGTTATTTTTTACTCCAATTACTGTTCCGTCTTCTGGCGCGTATATAGGAACTTCTTCTCCTCTATTTTGCCCACGCATGTCTACTCCGTTATGAACATTTTTTTTGAAAGTTTGAGTTATATATATGTATTTTAATGGAAATGCTAGCATTATTTATCATCCCTTTTGATTTCAATATATTGTTTAATATTTGAATAACTTGGAAATATTTTATCTTCAAATAATTTGTAAATTGTGTCAGCACCGATAAAAGTTATTAAACCTACCCATAAAGAATCATATATGTTTAAATTACTAAAAGATAAAGAGAAAAATATTCCAATTAGTAATGAAGATATTATGGTTATAGGTATTATATGTTTCTTACTGGGTAAAACTGATTTTAATTTTTGAACGAATGTAGTTACTATTATTCCTGCACTCATAGCAACCATCAAAGTGTTTTTAAGTGTTTCTGTTTCAATCATTTTATCACATCCTATGATATAATAGGATTGTTTTCCTATTACATTATTAAGATATGTAAAATATTTTTTTTGATATATTTTATTTAACTAAAAAAATACTTTTTTCAAGTATTTTTAATATTTTTATTTTTCACAAAATTCTTCTTTAAATTCTATGTCTTTTCTTGTAATTATTATGTCATTTACTCCAGCCATATTTTGGCATTTAAATATATTATAATCTTTGCCTTCATATATTGTTGTACCACCATCGTATAACACTTCTTTTTTTTCTAATACGCTAAGTAAATTTTCTATAGTCACATCTCCTGCAGATATTGGAACGCTTATGTCATTTAGTGTACCATCTGTCATTTTTAATTTAACTTCATCTATACAATACGTTTTTATTATTTGCCCTAGTTCATTTGCGACTTCTACAAATTCACAGTCATTCCCATCGGAAGGTGCGACTAATAAGTTGTAATCTTTATATTCCGGAAAACATCCGGTTAAAACCAAGCATAGAAATGATATTATTATAATTTTCTTCATTTTATCTCCTTTTTTAACTTACATTGTTATTTTAACACATTATAAAAAAATATTACAAATAATTTGTTTGAATTATCATAAAAACGTGGTATAATTTTTTTACGCGAGAGTGGCGGAATGGTAGACGCGAAGGTCTCAAACACCTTTGGTAGCAATACCGTGTGGGTTCAAGTCCCATCTCTCGCACCATAGGGAAATTAGTCGAACAATCGACTTCTATATATATAAATTGTAAAATAGAAAGAAAATTATAAGGTTTCATGATTATTTGTCCTTAACATCAACTTATGACGTAGTGTTGTGGTGTCATTTTCTATATAGTATTTACATCTTATAAAATTTGCTATAATATCACATAAACTATAGAATATACTGCCTAAATGTAGTACAATAAATGTATAAATCATTTCATATGAGAGGTTTTATGAAAGCATTTTTTAGGAAAAGAATATATAGCGTTGTTACTTATTAAATCAAAAAATCATTTTTTCACTAAAGCTTTATTACAGTATCTGAGTTCAATCGATTTTACCATTTTTTACAACAAGAATTTAATAATCGTAATCTAGATATTGTGATTATTTCAAATACATTAAGTAGTGAAGATTTTAATATAATGGGCGAAGTTATTATGACTTCTGATACTTGTTCTTTTAATTTGGATATGCTTCCAATAAATTTATTAAAAGTTTTATATAATTCTAATTTAATTGTAAATTTTTTGACACAGTTAGAAAATGAAAAAGTAGAAACACTTGAGAAAAAAAAAGAGGTAGTTCCTAAACTATGTAAAAAAGTAGTGTCTAGTAGTTAGGTACTATAAATTTATATTAGTTATTGATTATTACTATCCATTCATTGATTGTAAGAAAAGTCATTTGATTTTTTATCAATGGACCAGATTGATAAGAAACTCGAACTTACATAGATCGAGTTTTAATTTGTATGAAATTATGATAGACTTTATATGTGATTTAAATTTTTCATATTAATTTAAAAACATACTTAGATAATGACAATAATCATTATGCCTATAGTTGGGAGGTGTTTATGAACTATAATTCTTTTGATATTATGCGTTATGTTATTTTAGCGAGTGTATTAGAGCCTATTCCTGAAAAGGTAGGGTGTACTTCTAGAAAAAAAGATTGGCAAGAAAAATCTAAATTAGAATATTTTCTTATATCTGGTGTTAATATTGGGCAAGTATTTTATGAATTGTCTGAAAGAATAAAAAACAATAATTATAAGCAGCCTAAATTAATATATGATTTAGCTTATAAAGCTCAAAAGAAAAGTTTTAATAATAGAAATGGTGGAAAAATAAATTTTGGAATTATAGAGTTGTTAATACCCATTGTTAGCACTCAGATAATTACTCAAAAATTTGATATTGATGTATTAGATGAAGTAAAAAACTTATTAGAAAGTACAACTTTTAAAGATATAATATACCATTATAAATTTAGAAAAATAGCAAGAAATGTTTCAAAACAGTTTCCTAACATTATAAAGTATAAGGTCACTAATTTGTTTGACTATTATAAATTAGAAAAAAATGAATTAGAAAATAATGTTCATAAAGAATATATATCTGGATTTAAAAGAATTAAAAAAGCATATTCAATTTTAAAAGATTATTGTAAAGATGGAAATTTGCTTGAAATAACCATAATTGCATATAATTCTATTATAGAGGAATGTAATAATTATGCAGGCTTGGCTGCAGATTTTGTTTGTGTCGCAATATATTTTTATTTAATAAATAATCCTAAGACAATAATAATATAAAAATTATTGTATTTTCACCAAAAGGGTACCATAAGTATGTAGGTTGAATTAGTCAATTTGGAATAAATAAAAAAATTTATTAGTACATTTTAAAAAAAAGAAAATTATATATCAAAAATGTAATTTTCTTTTTTATTTAAATTTGAATAAAAACACTCTATTTTTCTATGTAATTAGAATGATATAAATCTTTTTCTTCTTCAATTATAGGTTTTTCCAAATTTGGCAATTTTGGCAAATCTTCTTTGGTTGCCAAACCAAAATAATCTAAAAATTCACTTGTAGTTTTATATAAATTTGGTTTACCTATGCTATTTTCTTTGCCACATTCTTTAACGAAACCTATTGCCATTAATTTTCTAATCATTTGTATACTTGATACTCCTCGAATTTGATCTATTTTTATCCTTGTTATTGGTTCATTATATGCAATTATTGCTAAAGTCTCTAATGCAGCGTTGGATAAAGAAAATTCATGACTATCTGTTACTAGTTTTTCATAAAATTCTTTATGTTCACTTTTTGTTGTAAGTTTAAATGTATTTCCTAAAAAAGATATTCTTATACCTCTATCAGATTTTTCATAATCTTTTCTTAATTCTGTCAATATTTCCTTGACTTCACTTTCAGTAATATTTAATGTTTCACTAATTTCTTTTATAGTTGTACCTTCATCTCCTACTATAAATAGGATACCTTCTACAACGCTTTTATACTCCATGTTTAATCAACTCTTTCAAGATATATTTCATCAAAATTATTTTTCTGTTTAAGATTTATCTCACCATTTTTAGCCATTTCTAAAATTGATAAAAAAGTGACAATTACGTAAGATTTTTCAAAGTTGTCAAACAAATCATCAAAGCGTATTGTCTTTTCTTTCTTAAGAATATTTCTTATTTTATCAACTCTTTCTTTAACTGACAATTCTTTTTGAGTTATTTTTGTGTTTAATGGTTTTTGATATAATCTTCTTTCAAGTAATTTTTGCAATGCATTAAGTAAATCGTTTGCTGTAACTTCATTATTATTAATTATTTTTTTATCAGTATACAATGTCATTTTTTCTGGAGTTTTTGTATAGTAATTACTTCTTTTTTCCGCTAACTCTAGAAAAGTATTTTTTGTTTCTTTATATTTTTGATATTCTAACAGTCTCTTTTTTAGTTCTTCTTCTGGATTTTCAACTTCTTCTTCATTTTCCTGCTTATTTTCTATTGGAAGTAGATGTCTACTTTTCATCTCTATCAATTCGGCAGCCATTACTAAATATTCACTAGCAATATCAAGGTTAAGTTCTTCCATTTTTTTTATGTAATCAACATATTTTTCAGTTATTTCGGTTATACTTATATCAAAAATATTCTTTTTTTCTTGTTTAATTAAATGTAATAATAAGTCTAATGGTCCTTCAAAGTCACCTATTAGTAAGTCATTCATTACTGCAACTCCATCCATTGGATTCTTCTATAACTTTGACAGTCCTTTCTACTGTTCCTATATTATATAGTAATTTATAGTTACTATCCTGTAAATCTATTGTTCTTAAATCTATTGTGTATTTTAAATAATTATTATCTCTTTGATATTCAGTTGCATTCGTATTTGATACGTCTGCTTCTTCTTGTAAAAATATATCGTTGTATTTTTCTAAATCAGTGTCTTCACTTGTACTTTCTTCGTTATCTTCTGTTTGAGATATTATTGCATTTTTTGTCACTTCATAACTTAATAAAGCATTTTCACCAAAATTATATTTTACGCTGTATTTTAAGTTAAATATTCCATCTGTAAATTCTTTTGTACAATTTATGCTATTTGTGACTATTGCATTTTCCGTTGTAATTTCTACTACTTTTACATAATAGGCTTCCTTATATAAATTTGGATTTAAAGTAATTGTAGAAGATAATACTGGTCCTTTTTCTATTTCTACGCTTGGATTAAACATTTCTCTATAAATAATTGTCTCACTTCTATTATAAATTTCAATATATAATTTTAGACTTAACGTATTCTTAATTGCTTTTTCTGCTTTATAATTATAACTTATTAAATTATTAGATCTTTTAGTAAAATTATAAAATCTTACGTCATTAACTGTCATGTTGCTATCATTTTTGTCAATTTGTATAAAACCATTTACTAAATTATTAGAAGAATTATTATTTACAGTATTTGTATAATTTTCTGGCGAACTTTTATCAAATATTGAAGTAATAGTTGGAAGTAAAAATACAAAGACAATTACTAAAATTACGCAAATTAAAATCACTTTGTAGTTAATTTTTTTGTCTATTTTATCAGTAACATCAGTTTTATCAGAATTATCTAAATCAATAAATTCAATATTATCTGCAGTAGCATTGTTATCTTTATTAGCCTTTTTACTTTTTTTAAATAGCATTTTAACCACCTTTATTCTGATTAAATTATACCAATTTTTATTGTTAAAGTAAACTTATATTAAAATAAAGCTTTAAAATTTTAATGCTTAGGTTTGAAAAAAATCGTTACTAAAAATGAAATTATAATTGTGGTCGTTAAAATTGCTGAAGATGAGAGTAGGCCGTTTAATAATCCTATTAATCCAGTTTGTTTAAATCCATTATATGCCCCTTGAAATACTACGTGACCAAAGTTCATTATGGGCATTGTCGCTCCACCTCCGGCCCATTTTATAAATATATCATATAATCCAAGTGCAGATAAAATTACACCGCTTATAACTAAAATGGTGTTTAAATCTCCTGGAGTCATTTTTGTATTTTCTAATATTATTTGCCCAATTGCACAAACTAATCCGCAAAATATAAATGCATGTAAATAAATCACTATATCACCTCTAAACTTACAGCGTGAGATATTGATGGAACGGATAACTTTAAGTTTGAACTCAACGCGGAATGTAATGATCCTGTTCCTACAATTAATATTTTTCTGTATTTTATTTTGCTTATCTTATTAAACAATATAAGTGGTAAACATATGGGTCCACTTCCTCCAGATATTTTTTTATTACTCTGTGCATTAAATAGTAAAACTCCGCTATCATTAATATTTTTAACTATTAAATTATACTTCCTTTTTAAATATTCTTCTACAATAAGGGTTCCGCATTTTCCTATATCTCCAGTAAGTATTAAATCATAGTAATCTGGTTTTCTTCCAGTTGACTTTAAATGTTCGTATATGGTTTCTGCTGCGCTTGGTGCCATGCAGGCTCCCATATTATTGGGATCATCATAATTTATATCGACAACTTTTCCTATCGTTGCACTTTCTATTTTTATGTTTCCTTTTTTAGATATATATGTGCTTACACTACCAGTTGCTGTAAAAGTATTTACTTTCTTTCTTATGGCTCCGTACTCAATCGGAAATCTAAATTGTTTTTCACTAACTAAATTATGTGAACTTGTCGTAACAATTGCATTTTTTACTAGTCCATTTTCTATAAAACTTGCTCCTATTATTAATCCTTCAGCAAATGTTGCGCATGCACTATATATTCCTAAATGTGAGATATTAAAATTTTTGGCGGCAAAGTTAGTAGCTAATATCTGATTTTGTAAATCACCGCCGATTAATAAATCAATATCATTTTCATGTTTTTTTATTTTATTCAATAGACCTTTTATACTTTCTTTTTGATAGCTTATTTCGCCTAATTCGACTGTTTTTTCTTTATTGTAATAATCATTTAAGTTTTTATCAACTTTATTTTCTATTATTGGACCGTGTTCATTTCGACCAAGCAATGTGTAATTATTGTTTATAAAAACGTTATGAAATTTTATTGTTTTCATGATAAGCAGCCCTTTATTAAAGCCACAAAGAAAGCTATCACTATTGTATATAAAATTATACTCCCGGTTAATTTAAATATATTTCCACCTATTCCTTTAGTAAACCCTTCTTTTTTATAGTCTAATGAAGAACAAGTCATGGAATGGGCAAATCCGGTCGTTGGGACTATTAACCCTGCTTTTGCAAAACTGACAATCTTGTCAAAAAAACCTAAACCAGTGCAGATTGATGCTATACAAACAACAATAATTGAAGTATATAAGTAGCCTTCATCTATAGGAAGTTGATAGGCATTGCTAATGAAGTTTGCTAATGTTTCAGCAAGTACCCCCATAATCCCGCCAAATATAAATGCAATTAGTATGTTAGCAAACTTGTTTTCTTTAACTGACAATTGTTTTACTAGGCTTTTGTACTCTTTTTCTTTCATAATTTCACCTATTTTTTATTATGAAAGTTTTTTACTTTAACATACTATATTTTTTCTAATTTTGGCTAATATGTGTTTTTCATTTCTTGATACTTGTACTTGACTAATTCCTAAAATTGTCGCGGTTTCTGATTGTGTATAATCTTTAAAATATCTTAAGTCAACCAATTTTCTTTCAAATTCTGGTAAATTCATTAATTCCATTTTTAAATCTAAAAGTGAATCTATTTCTTCTCTTCTATCTTTGCCACATGTTTCAATAAATGTTGTACTTTCATCATCGCGTAAATATGTGTCAGTGCTTAAAACATATTCACTCATTTTTATTGCATCATATACTGTTTCTTCATCTAATTCTAAAAATTCACAAATTTCTGAAAAACTCGGAATATGTTTTTTTCTCTGCGCAAGTATTTCTTTTGCTTGCTCATATAGTTTATATATTTTTAAGGAATCTTTACTAACTTTTATAGTTCTGTCTTTCTTCATAAAATCTAACATTTCACCTAATATATATTGATAAGCATAAGTAGTAAATTTTGTGCCCTGATTTGGCTTATAATTTTTTCTAGCATTTAAAAGTCCAATTATGCCGACTTGAAATAAATCTTCTATTGAATATTTTGAACTAAATTTACTAGCTATTTTATAAATTAATTTTTCATATTTTTTTACTAATGTGGTCATTTTTTCTGTCATATTTTAAACACCTCAATCGCAGTGAGTTCATCACTTGTTTCAAAGTATTTGCTTTTTAAATCTGTATTATCAATATTTTCTTTCATGTATCTATTTAAACTACATATTGTTGTCTTCCCATTCCATCTACTAACGAGTTCATTTAATTTGATAAGCATTTCTATACCATATGAATCAATTGATTGCAATTTATCTAAGTTTACTACAATAAATTTAAGACCATGTTTTAAAATAACTGGTATTGCATTGTCTTCAATTTCATGTATTGTATATTTATTTAATTTTCCTTGTAATCTTATAAATAATATTCCTTTTCTAAATTCCATATCAATTTTAAGCACATTATCACCTGCCTAATTAATATAGATTATTTTTTTTAATATTTATACACTTTCGACAAATCTAGAAAATTATTTTGCTCGATTTTTATTTACAATTTTTTTAATAATTATATAAATGATTGTGATTGTTGCCAATGTAAGAATAAGGTAAAGCATTATATTATAATTTATTTTTCCCACTGTTTTTGCTTTTTTTATTGTATTTTCATTTAATTTACTATTAATTGTAATATTATCTTGATCATCTTTCTTTTCAATATTATTTTCATCTTCTTGATCATTTTCCAAAGTTAAATCTTTATAATACACTATGTTGTTTGCATTATTTAATGTTTTTGTGTATTCAGTTTTATATCTGTAGTATGTCTTTTTAGTGCTTTCATCTTTTATATAATTATCAATATTTGTATAGTATCCTTCTAAATAAATCTTTTTTTGATTTACACATTTAAATAATTTATCTTGATATTCGTAAATATTTAAAAAATTATTATAATTACTTTTATCAATTATTACATCTTTCAAATTTATTGTTAATTCACAAATTGTATCATTGCACGTTAAATCAAATTTGTTTTCGTTTAAAACTTGAAATGTTAAGTAATTATATTGTTCATGACCAGTAGCTATTCCTAATTCTTTAATGTTCATATTATTATTTATAAAAAATAATTTTATTTGCATATTTTCAATTTGACGCAAGTAATCAAAAGTAATAGAAATTTTATCGTAATTTTCAAAATCTAAAGCAATTTCTTCAATATTGTTATCATTTAATTTATCAAAATTTTGGATTTGAAAATCTGTTTTATCTGAAATAATATAGTTAAGAATTTCATTGTTTGATAAAACCTGTACTTCAGTAATGTATAAAATTTCATTACTTATGATATTGAATATGTGAAGCGTTCCAATAATATTTGTATTTAAATTCTGTTCAAACTTAATAGTTTTAATTAATCTAAACTTTTTAAATTCAGGCAAATCGTATGATACTACCCAATCGCTCATAATGTAATCATTATTATCAAAATATTCACAAATATCTTCATTTTCTATATTTACATATGATACATTTTCTTCGACTTTATACCATTTATATCTTTCTTCCTTTTCAACGATTATATTTTCTCCAGTTGGAACTTCAGTTTGCCATTCACTCCATGTATCTGATGCTTTTAGTGTAATAATTGGGCTAATTAATAAAAGTATAAAAATTAATTTTTTCATTTTCCTCCTTTCTAGATAGATTTTCTATCTAATATTATTATTATCTTATTTATTATTAAACGCTTTAACAATAATAAAAAGTAGCAATTTTTTATTATTGCTACTTAAAAAGTAATAAACATATTAATTAAGACTTTGTTCAATTATTTTTAAATTGTTTTTTAATCTTTTGTCTTTGTCATTGATTTTTATTGCTTTTTTTACTGCTTCTAATGATTCCTTAATTTTACCCTGATAAAAATAACTTAAGGAAAGTAGATCATATGGAGTTTCGTTATAACAGTTGGGTTCGTTTATATAAATTTTGTCGTGCTGATTTATAGATAAAACTTTATTAATATAAGTTTCTACCTCTTTCCAATCTTCTTGTTCATATTTTAACAAAGCCAATTCCATGTAAGGTTCTCTTAAATTTGGAGTTTCTTTAATTGCTTCTTTAAACCACATTTCAGCCTCTTTATATCTTTTTAATGCCTTATAACTTCTTCCTATAAATCTCATTGATGCTGCTCGTTCGGGCTTCCATATAGCACTTTTTAAATTTAAATGATTTATTAATGTATCTATACATTTGTTCCATTCTCCATGGAACATATACTCCCTACCTAAATAATGCATGTTTCTGTCATCAAGTGGGTCTTCTTTAACTGATAATTCTAATAATCCTAGATAACTTGACCTTGACTTTGTTGAATCTGGATAATGATTTAATGTCATGTCTTTTATTGTCAGAATATTTTCAAATTCAAGAGTTGTATCTAATACTTCGTGTACCGGATGTTTCCAAGTGTAATTTTTTCTATCATGTATTTTACTTACGTAAAAATTTACTGCTGGTTTACCATTTTCATAAAAACTCCAGTTGTAATTATAATAAACTCTATTTGTAGAATCGTTCCAATTATTTTCTAATTTTGTTCTCCACCCTTTTTCAAATACTTCATCTAAGTCTGTGCATACACATATATCTGCATCTGATGGTACTAATTCTAATGATTTATTTCGCGCGATGTCAAATCTCCATGGCTGTATCTTTTTTATTTTAACTTTAGCGCCCAATTGCTTCAATATATTTACTGTATTATCATTTGAACCAGTATCTAATACGTAAATTCCATCTGCTTCTTTCATAGAGTCATACCATCTTTTGGCAAACTTTTCTTCATTTTTTGTGATTGCATAAACATATATTTTATATTTATCTTTTTTCATTTATTTTCCTCCATATGAAATATAATTATTGTTTATGGTCCTGTTGGTCCTGTTGGCCCTGTTGCTCCAGTATCTCCTGTTGGCCCAGTTGGTCCTGTTGCTCCTGTTGCCCCTGTTGCTCCTGTTGCTCCTGTGGCCCCTGTTGGTCCAGTTGCTCCTGCTGGTCCTGTTGCTCCAGTTGGCCCAGTTGGTCCTGTTGCTCCAGTATCTCCTGTTGGTCCTGTTGGCCCGGTTGCTCCTGTTGCTCCAGTATCTCCTGTTGGCCCGGTTGCCCCTGTTAGTCCTGTTGCTCCTGTTGCTCCTGTGGCCCCTGTTAGTCCTGTTGCCCCTGTTGCACCCGTATCTCCAGTTGGTCCGGTTGGCCCTGTTGCTCCTTGTGGAATTGTTAAATTAATAAAAAAGTTAGGCGATGTTCCTGTAATACTTGCTTGAGCTTGAGTTCCCGGGTCTCCAGTTACTACATTACCAATATTTAAATTAGGTGCTGTTCCAGTAGGGCCGGTTGCCCCTGTTGGTCCGGTTGCTCCAGTTGATCCTGTTGCTCCTGTTGCCCCAGTTGGTCCTGTTGCTCCGGTTGGTCCTGTGGCCCCTGTTGGTCCTGTTGATCCGGTTGCTCCCGTTGCTCCACCACTTGGTCCTGTTGGCCCAGTTGGCCCTGTTGGTCCAAAACAACAATATGATATAATTCTATGTCTATTAAAGTCTTTTATTTTATTTATTGCTTCTTCATATGAATTATCACATTTATTCATTTTTTACCTCCTATAATAATTTATGCGTTTATTGTTAAAGTTGTATTTATTTATAGATTTTTTTAATATATTAATCAAAAATGCATAATTTTTATTAGGTGATGAAATGAAAAAAATAATTATTACTATTTTTATACTTTTAATTATAATTAAATGTGATTATGTATATGCGGAAATAAATCTAGAATTGAAATCCAAAAGTGCTATTATGATTGAAGAATCTAGCAAAAAAATATTATTTGAAAAAAATGCTCACGAAAAAATGGCTCCTGCTTCAATGACAAAAATAATGACACTTTTGCTTGTTGCGGAGGCTATTAGCGACAATAGAATATCTTTAGATCAAGAAGTTACTGCTAGTGAATACGCTGTATCAATGGGAGGTAGTCAAGTTTATTTAGAAGCTAATTCTAAATATAAAATTAGTGAATTAATTAAGGCCGTGGGAATTGGGAGTGCCAATGATGCCGCTGTTGTTTTAGCAGAAGTAATAGGTGGTACTGTAGAGAACTTTGTTGCAATGATGAATAACAAAGCTAAAGAACTTGGATTAACAAATACTAATTTTAAAAACCCTCATGGTTTAGATGAAGCTAACCACTATTCTACTGCTTACGATATGGCAATGATTGCTAGTGAGTTAGTAAAATACGATTTTATACTTGATGTTACTAGTACTTATGAGGATCATTTCACTCATCCTAATGGTAATAGTATTTGGCTCGTAAATACAAACTCATTAATTAGATTTTATGATGGCGTAGACGGTTTAAAAACTGGTTTTACTACTGAGGCTGGATATTGCTTAACTGCAACTAAAAAAGTTGATGATATGAGAATTTTAACTGTAACTATGAATGCTGAAACTAAAGATGACCGTAATTCAGATACAATTAAGTTAATTGAAAGCGCGTTTAGTATGTATAATGTTAAAAAAGTAATTGATAAAAATAATTCTTTAGGTAAAGCCTTTGTAAATAAAAGCACGCAAAAATATGTTAATTATTATTTAGAAGATGACGCGAAATTATTATTAACAAAAGATATACGTAACATTGAATATGATTATAAAATAAATGTTGATAATCTTACAGCACCATTAAAAGCGGGAGATGTTGTTGGTAAATTAAAATTAACTTATGATAATGAATCTGTAGAATATAATATTATAATAAACGAAGATGTTAAAAAAGCCAATTATTTTGAAACTTTATATTCTTATTTTAAGGATACAATAAGTGGTAATATAAATCTAATAAAAACTAAATAGATACACGTCTATTTAGTTTAATTCTATTACTTTTGTTTTACAAATCCAGTCATGCAGACCTTTCCCATTTTTATTTACTATAATGGATATTCCTATAATTAATTGAGAAATATACTGCAATAAACATATTATATAGGAAAGAGTGTAAAATAAATCTTCTTTAAATATTAAAACTGATATAATAAGCAAAAATGTTCCTGATATTCCTGTAATTAATATTGTTCTTAGCAAATATATCCAGGCACTAACTTTCTTATTGTTTTCGTTAACAATTTTAATATTCATTAGTTTTTTTCCTAAAGTTTGTCCCTCGTATAAGCAATTAGCGCCTACAAAATATGCAATAAATATAATTATAAAAATACTATTTGAAATAATACTTAATTTAGACAGTTCATAATTATAATAAATCACTTTGTTATTATATTCTTCTAGGGTTATATTTTCATTAGAAAATTCATCATATATTTCTTGATATTCGCCATAGGTTTCAATATATTGGTCTTTATAAATATTTATAAAACTTACATTGCTTAATGCTTCAGATATTATTGATACAATAAATATGTCAATTATAAATGCAATAAATCTTTTAATTTTTAATTTCATGTTACTCTTTTACCTTCTTATTTTTTTGTTTTGATATAATTTCAACATGTGGATAAGGAATTTCTATATTTTCTTTTTCAAATGCTTTTTTTATGCTATAGTTAAGTTTATAAACATTTTCGCTAGCATCACCTAAATCTTTTCCCCAAATCCAAGCACGTAACTTAATGCCAGAATCTTCCCAAGAATATAAGCGTACTTTAGGAAATTCTTCGTTTTTATTTTTGCCTTTTGGATTAGGGCGATATAATTTTTGCATTTCTTTTTTGATTATTTTTATTGCTTTATCCACGTCTGATTCGTAGGAAATTTCATAATCTACTAATTTCACTGATTCATTATCTTTATAATTAAAATTTTCTATTGTATAGTAGTTCATTTCTCCGTTTGGAATTAATACTCTTCTATTATTTATAGTTTTAATAACTGTGTGTCTCATTGTGATATCTTCAACAGTTCCACTCACTCCTTTATCGGTGCATTCTATAAAATCCCCAACTTCAAAAGGACTTCCCATTACAATAGATATTGTTCCAAAAAAATTTTTTAAACTTTCTTGAGCCGCTAACCCTAAAACAACTGATCCAATTCCTAGTCCAGATAACAATGTAACTGAAAATGTATTAAAAATTTCAAATGTTGATAAACATACTAGTAAACCTATAGAATATAGTATTATTCTTTTAATTCTCCTAAAAAACACCATCATTGTTGTTATATTTTTTCTGTTTTTTATTTTGATAGTTTTATAAATTATTATATCAATAATTTTGTCTATTAATACTGTTACGACAATTATTATTGCAATATCAATTATTTTTTGCAAAATATCCATTAATTCCATATTTATCACTTTCCTTATTACAATTATATCATTATACTTTTTGCAAGTAAATCAATCATTTTACATGTTCATTTTTTTTAATAAAATATAAGTGTTAATAAGTGATATAATTATTATGGAGGTGAATTTATTAATATGAAAAAAAAGTTTAAATTTAAAAAAAGTGTTAAAGTAATTTTTTTCCTATTGGTTCTTTCTGCTTTGTGCTATTTTTCTTATAATTTTTTTGTTAATAATAGTGATGATACTAATAATGATAAGGAAAGCGAAAATAGTGATGCCACAGTTGATAAACTAACAGAATTAGGTTTTTCAAATGGTGATATTACTTTGCTTAAACAATATTTAAGCGAAAGTGAATTAAATTTGATTGATATTTATGATGAGAATGTTGTTAATTTTGTTTCAAATTCATATTTTGAAATTGATAATTTAGAAAGGTACATTAGTTATATGAATGACAATGATTATGATGCAAATGAAGTTGTTACTTACGTTAATGTTGGTATTGATAAGCCTTTTTATACAGATGTAAAAACAATTAGTGAGCCAGATAATATTTTGGTTCTTTGTAATAAATATAATGCTTTACCTAGTGACTATGAACCTGATGATTTAACTCAAGTGGGTTACAGTGGAATATATATGCGTAAAGAGGCTGCCGAAAATATGTATCAAATGGTTTTAGCTGCTCAAAGTGATGGATTAAAAATTAATTTGGTAAGTGGATATAGAAGTTACGATTATCAAGTTGATTTGTATGCTAGACATGTAAGAGAACGTGGCGAAGCAGAAGCTGATCGTGTTTCTGCTAGGGCTGGTCACTCTGAACATCAAACTGGTTTGGCAATGGATTTAAGTAATGATTGGTCTTTGGAAAAATATTTTGAAGATACTGAATTATTTAAATGGTTAAGTGAAAACGATTATAAGTATGGCTTTATTTTAAGATACCCTAAAGATAAAGAATATATAACTGGTTATGATTATGAGCCTTGGCATTATAGATATGTAGGTGTTGAAGTGGCAACCGTAATTCATAATGAGGATATTACTTATGAAGAGTATGTGATGAAATACTTGTCAAATTAATGTTTTTTTCTCTTGAAAAGTATTAAGTATATTATTATTGTGATTAAAAAAGCAATGAAACATATAATAGAAAAGGTTATCACCTTTTCTTTTTTTGTTAATGTAGTTTTTCCAAAAATATTTGTTTCTTCTTTTTTTTCTTCCTTAAATGTGGCTATTGTTTTATTAACTGTAATTATGTATGTATTACTATTATTTCCATCTTCAGAAACTACTTTAATCTCTATTATGTTTTTACTTTGGTTTAAATTGAATCCTCCTGTTTGTATCATATAAGCATTTATATTGTATGGAACATAGTCAATTATTAATTCATCAGTATCCTCATCTATAGTTATTTCGTAATTAAGTTTATCGTATTGAAAATCTATGTCATATCCTTCTATTTTTAACTCTCTTAAATAAGCATTGTCTTTTTCTTCTAATAATTCTCCTCGTTGAATATTCAATGTATATATTTTTTGGTTATTTAAATTATCAGTTACAGTTATCTCAACAATGTTTTCTCCATTTTCTAATTCTATCTTTTCTTCATATTTTATATCTATGTCAGTTTCATCTTTTATACATTCTATATTTATTTCGGAAATTTTTTCATCCACATAAACATTGTAATGAGTAATGTTCTTGTCAAAATTAGGGATTAATTCTCCTTCGCTTAGATTTATGTTTGTAAGTGCGTTTAATTTAACACATGAAAAAAAACATAATAATATTGGAAATATAATTTTTTTCATTTTTTCTCCTTATGATATTACACTTATTATTATGTTCTTTTCTTTAGGCTTAATTCCTATTATTTTAAATGATTGCTTTAACTGTTCTACTAGTCGTTCTTTTTCATTTGTTTCATTATAATAAATAGTTGCTAATAGTTCATCTTTTTCAACTTTTTCATATAAGGCTTTATTTAAAACTATTCCTACACCATAATCTATTGTTGTTCTTTTGTTGGATCTTCCCGACCCTAATTCATTACATATTACTGCAATCTTTTCAGCATTAATTTCATCTATGTAGCCATCTTTGTCACTAAAGACTTCTAGCGTTTTAGCATTGTCTTTGAGTTCACTTAAGTTTCCTCCTTGGCAACTTATCCAATTTTCAAACTTGTTATATGCCCCACCATTTTCTAATGTTTCTTTTGCTAATATATAAGCTTTGTTAACTGAAATATTTTTTCCTTTACTAATCATGTATGCTGCTATTGTTAACGATAGTGTTTTCAACCTTTTATCTTGGTAAGTTCCATTTAAAAAATCAATTGTTTCTTTTATTTCAAGTGAGTTTCCTATTGAATTACCTAAAGGCGCATTCATATCTGTTAATATAACTACTACTTTTTTATTCCACTTTTTTCCAATTTTTATCATTGTTTTAGCTAATTTTTTTGCAGATTTTATGTCTTTCATAAAAGCACCATTTCCTACTTTTAAATCTATAATTATTATATTTGCACCACTTGCTATTTTTTTGCTCATAATACTACTCGCAATTAGTGGTATCGAGTCAACAGCACCTATTTTGTCTCTTAGTGCATAAATTTTTTTATCTGCTACAGCTATTTTATCTGTTTGACTTATTACTGAGACGCCTATATTATTTACTTGATTAATAAATTCATTTTTATCTAAATTTACGTTATATCCTTCAATACTTTCTAATTTATCTATTGTTCCCCCTGTTAGTCCTAAACTTCTACCACTCATTTTTGCTACCCCAAGTCCATTTGCCGCTACTATTGGTGCAACTATAAGAGTTATTTTATCACCGACCCCTCCGGTAGAATGTTTGTCAACTAATGTTTTATTTATTTTACTAAAATCTAGTATTTCTCCAGATTTAATCATTGAATTTGTTAGGTAAAGTGTTTCTTTAAAAGTTAAGCCTTTTCTGTATATTTCTATTAAAAATTTAGACATTTCTTCTTCATTAATGTTATCATTCGTAAAATTAGTTATAACGTAATCTATTTCTTGGTAATTTAATTTTTTGCCTTTAACCATTTTAGATAAAATATCTTTAAAATTCATATTATCACCTTATAGTTTTATTATAACTGAAACATTCTTTTTATTCTACTTTTTATTTGAACTTTCTTCTTCTAATTTTTTGCTTGATAGAAAAGTAACTTTCTCTGCGATAATTTCCATGATAAATTTTGTTTCATTGTTTTCTGTTTCATATTTTCTACTCTCTATTCTCCCTTTTATTCCAATAACGTCTCCTTTTTTACAATATTCACAAGTGTTTTCAGCAATACCATTCCATAGAACTATATTTATAAAATCAGTTTCGTATTCTCCATTAAAATTTTTATAACTTCTTCCTACGGCTATAGTCACAATAGTTCTTTTATTTCCCTTTTCGGTTTCCATTACCTCAGGCTCTTTCACTAATCTACCTACTAGTAAAACATTATTCAACTTCTCACCTCCTTCACATGCAATTTAACACATTATTTTTTTCTAATCAAATCGCAGAAAATGTATTTTTATTTAATTTTTTATGTAATTTTAAACTTTATATATGAAGAAAACTAAAAAAAGAGAGATTGTTTCCCTCTTCTTTTAGTTTTTTATAATATTTTTAAAAATTATATAAATTTTCTTTATCTTTTAAACAGTATATCAAATAATCAATTTCTTCATATGTATTGTAAAAATATAAACTAATTCTAACTGTGTCATCAAAACCACTTTCGTCTTTTAGCATTTTTACACAGTGTTTACCACTTCTAACACATATTCCTTTGCTGTTTAAGTATAGTCCTACATCTCCGGCAAACTTATCTTTAACTTTGATTAATACTATGCTTCCATCACTGTTAGGATTTAATATATCTATATATGGTATTTTTGACAATTCTCTTATCAGATATTTTCTTAAGTATTTTTCACTTCTTTCTATATTTTCTAATCCTATGTTTTCAATATATTCGATTGCGTGTCTAAAAGCAATTATACCATTTATGTTTGGTGTGCCTGCTTCAAATCTGAGTGGTATTGTTTCAAATTCTATGCTATGTTCATTATAACTTTCGTTCATTCCGCCACCTACTTTATAAGGTATCATTTTTTTTAATAATTCATATTTTCCATATAATACCCCAACTCCTGTTGGCCCACACATTTTGTGTGCAGAAAAAGCTAAGAAATCACAATCTATGTCTTTTACATCAGTTTTAATGTGTGGAACTGATTGTGCTCCATCTACTACCATATATATGTTATTATTGTGCGCTAAATTGGAGATTTCTTTTATGTTTCTTTTATCTCCTATTACATTAGTTATATAAGCTAACGATATTACTTTGGTTTTACTCGTTATTAAATTTTTTATATTTTCTATTTTTATTTTATTTTCTTCATCTAGTGGTATATATTTTATTTTTATTCCTTTTTTAAGTGATAACATAATCCAAGGAAGAATGTTTGATGCATGTTCTGCTTTTGAAAGTAATACTTCATCATCTTTATTTAATATGTGTTCGAAAAAGCCATTTACCACCATATTTAGTGAGTCAGTTGCATTGATTGTAAAAATTATTTCTTCTTTTAAATCTGCATTTATAAATTGCCTTACTTTTTCTCTAGTTTTATCTATTTCATCATCAACTTTAAAACTATTATTGTAGTCTCCTCTATGTGAGTTTGCTGTAAAGTTGATGTTGTAATCAATTAGACTGTTTATAACGTTTTTTGGTTTGTAGGTTGTTGCTGCATTATCAAAATAAACAATTCCTTTTTTTAGCATAGGAAAGTCTTCTAAATAATTCATTTTATCACTCCCCTTGTTATAATGTATGGTCTTAATTTACTTTGGTATATAGTAAAAGTTTAGTTTTTATATTATAATTATTTTGGTGATTAGATGAAAGATTGTATTTTTTGTAAAATTATTAATGGTGAAATTCCAAGCAAAAAAGTTTATGAAGATGATAAATTGTATGTTTTTTTAGATTTGAATCAGGAGTGTCCTGGACACTGCTTAATTGTTCCTAAAGTTCACTATATTAATTTGTGTGATATTCCAACTGATCTATTAAATTATGTTATGCAAACTGCAATTAAGTTATATGGTTTTATTGAAGAGAAGTTAAATTGTGATGGAATGACATTGTTACAAAATAATGGCTGTGCGCAAGATATTAAACATTTTCATTTGCATTTATTGCCTAAATATATAAGTAAACCTAATTTGTCTATTGATGAAGTTTATGATATGCTCACAAAAAAATAAAAGAGGAAATTTCCTCTTTTTACCATCCTACGAAAGCACCAAATATGATTGCTAGTAAGATGAATAATATTAATATGATAAAAAAACTATTTCCATAACTATTTGTACCACATCCACAAGATGTTGGTGCACAATTACAGTTATTAGCCACTTATTAACACCTCCTTAGAGTTAGATAAATGCTCCTAGTATGATCACTAATAATATGAATAATACTAAAGCGAATGCTGCTCCGCCTACTCCGTTGTTACATCCACAACCTGATTTCATAACACATTCCTCCTTTTTTATCTTTACATTTGTATTGTACGCAAAAAGATGAAATATGTGAGTGCTCTTATTGTGTTTTATATTTTTTTTTGCTATCATATTTTATGAGGAGGAAATATGAAAAAAATACTTATATTTTGTTTATGTGCATTATTATTGACTGGTTGTGGAGATGTTAAACTTGAAAATGGTGAAAATGCTATTGTTAGTTTTAATAATGGAGATGGAATTACTGCACAAGATTTATATGATGAATTAAAAGAGATGTATGGTGTTAATTATTTAGTTAATCTTATAGATGCTAAATTGCTAGATTTAGAGTACGAAGAAACTACTGAAGAACTTGAATATGTTCAACAAATAGTTGATAGTGTCAAATCTGAAAGTGGTGATGAGTTTATTGATTATATTGAATATTATTATGGTGTTAACTCTGAAGAAGCATTTGAAGATTATATTAGACTAAATTACCGTAGAAGTTTATGGATTGAAGATTATGCTAGAGAAATAGTTACTGACAAACAAATTGAGGATTATTATAATGATGTGTATGTCGGTGATATGGAAGTTAGTCATATTTTGATAACTAGTGACGCAACTAGTGATATGACTGATGATGAAAAGAAAGCTGCTGAAACTGAGGCTTATAATAAGGCAAAAGAAATTATTGAAAAATTAAATAATGGTGAAGATTTTGCTACTCTTGCTAAGGAAAATTCAGATGATTCTGGTACAGCTAGCGATGGAGGTGTCGTTGGAACTGTAAATTATGGAATGAATTACGATGAGGACTTCGTAGATGCTGCAGCTGCACTTGAAGAAGGTAAGTATTCTTCTACTCCGGTTAAAACTCAATTTGGTTATCATATTATTTATAAAACTAAGCAAAATGAAAAAGAATCTTTAGAAGATTCAACTGATACTATACGTGATATAATTGCTGAAGAATCACTTAATAATAATACTTTACTTTATTCTGAAGCTCTTGAAGCTTTGAGAGAAAAATATGAAATGAATATTGTAGATAGTGATTTAAGTAGTGATTATGAGGAATATTTAAAAGAATTAACTTCAACTAATTAGTTTACATGTAAATGTAAACTTTTTTTATAAGTCTCTATTTATTATTTCTTCTATTTCTTCTCTACTGTATTGTTTTCTATATAAATAATTATATATTTTGTATTTTAAGGTGTCTTTGCTGTATTTATTTTTATATTTATTATAGATTTTTTTATATTCATTTTCTATATTGCTTTTAGTAGATGTTTTTATATTTGATAATTTTTCATTTATTAATTCTTTTGGATAGCCTAAATTTATTAAATAGTCAAATGTTTTATATTTAAATTGACCATTAGAAGAGTTATTTAATTTTAATCTCTTTTCGATTATTTTTGTGATTTTTTTATCCCATACTTCATTTTCTATTTTTGATAAATATTCGTCTACTAAATTTTCGTCAATTTTAAAATTTAATAAATTGTTTTTTATTTTGTAAGGTCCGTCGTTTGTTAAATATATTTTGTCATTTATAAAAGCATTTATGTATTGATTATCATTAATTATGTTTTGTTCTATCAGTTTGTTTATTACTTTATCTATATGTTCTTTGTCATAATTTTTGCTTATTAAGTAATTTCTTAACTCTTCTTCGCATCTCATTTTATGGTTTATGTGTGATAATGCATTATAATAAACTTCATAATATTTGTTTTCATTTAAATAATTGTTTATATCTTTTAGACTTATTTTTTTCTTAACTAATAGATTGTATTTTAGTATTATATCTTCATATAGAATTAAGTCACTATTATCAAGTGTTATTTTATACTTAGATTTACCTATCTTTTTAAATTTTTGTATTTCCACGTTATCACCTTCTATAAAAAGAATAGCAAAAATTTATTTGCTTTTCAATAATAAAAAAAATTTAATCTTTTATTTTGATTAAACCTTTTTCTAATTCTTCTAAACTTCTTCCTAGTTCTTTTTTTGATACGTATTCATTTTCTTTCATTTGATAATGATTGTTTTCTATCATTTGTTTTCCTCTTATTGCTGCTACATGAACTAGTTTGTATTTTGAATCAACTATGTTTAATAATTTATCTATTGATGGGTAAATCATTCTGTATCACACTCCTATTATTAATATATAAAAGCTTTTTATATTTAACAAGTTTTTTGTCAAAATTTGACATTTTGTTTGAAATTCTTTACATTTTTGTGATGTCAAATAAGTTTTCTTAATCCCCTTAGTATTTCAACCATTGCCCATGTATCTTGTTTGCAATATTCAGTCAAAGCGTTTCTAGATTTGTTTAATTCCTCTGGCGTCATTTTGTCAAACATAGAATATTCTACTAGTGCTTCTACACCGTTTTGTACTTCTAAGTCATGATATGTTAAGTTCGTAAATAAAGGCAACGTTTTCTTTATTGAATAACTTCCACTTTGTTCGTTATTATAATAATTGACTGTACTTGAATTGTACTCGTCAAATCCTAGTGATTTGTATAATTCTTTGTTGTTATCTATAATTTCTAGTAGGTCTCTTCCAGAATTATATATTTGTGTTAATTGGTTTTTATATTCTGGGAATATAATTGATAATTCTTTTATTCTCCCTTTTTCGAAACTTACATTTTGTGCTAGCATACATCCACCATTTGACACATCGATTTTTTCTACCAACATCTTTACCATTTCTTCTCGTTGATCTTCAGTATTTGATGTTGCTAAAAATACGTAGTTGTCTTTGTCTTTATCACATTTCCCAGGCTCTTTTTCTATATGTAAACTAAACTCAAAACAACTTTGTGTATATGGCTTTTCTCCTCTAAATCTTGGTATTGGACACGGAAATGTTTCAAAATCCAGGTGGTATATTGGATAACTTAAACTATTAAGCCCGGCTTTTATTTTTTCTTTGTTTATATATACTTTATTTTCATCATAACATTCCCTTTGTATTAGATGATTGTTATTTGTTATCCACTCTTTTGGTACGTCACCTAAGCTATAATATCCTTCATTTATTAAATCATATTTGTCATATTTAATTCCATTCGCTTTAAAACTAATAAATCTTTTATAGTTATATGATGAATTTTTGCTGGGAACTTTGCTAAAACAAATAGGTTTAAATTTACATTCTGTTCTTTTCTTTAATTCACAACTTTTGCTAACTCTGCACGGACTATTATCTAGTTCAAATATGCTTTTTTCTAATTTTTCTCTGTCGGCTTCAATATATTTTTGATATATTTTTGTTATTTCGTTCATTTCATAAATCACAATTATGTCATTTCCATTTTCATCTTTTTTGTATACATTTTTTCCATTTTCAGTTTCACCATTATATACATATTCGCTGTTAAGTACTGCTAAATAATAATTAATTTTTTTCTGTTTTTTATAATAATTATCTATTATAAATCTTTGTACTGCTAAATCGTAAATATACTTTCCTTCATCGCCATATCTATTTAGTAATTTTAATATTTTTTTATCATAACTGTCTGATGGTTCGCTTGGTTTATTTAAATAAAAGATATTGTCTTTTTGTATAAATAGAGGAAACGTTTTTTCTCCAATTTTATAATTTAATTCATTGTATTTTCGATTTGTAGTTGCTTTTACTTCTATAATATTTATATCATCTTTATTTTCATTATAAATATCAACATAACACATGTATTTAATGCCATTTAGATCGTAATCAAAACTTTCTTGCATAAAAGTGTCTTTACTATATATACTTTTTCCACCAAATGTTCTTTCAACTTGAGATGCTGCAAGTATTTCTATTTCTTTATAATAATCCATCATGGCATTAAGCTGCTTATCAATTTTTTTTGTTAGATCAGTTTCCTCGCCTGTTTCTTCATCTGTGTCAAATAACATGGACATGATTTCTTTTAGCTTTTCATTATTTTCTTCTCTCAAATATTCTTCTACAGTTAAATTGCTTTCAAGTTTATCTTGTCTTATATTTTCTAATGCTGGATATCTTCTACATCTAGTATAATTTATAAAATCAGTCTTTGTTATTGCCATTTTTATCACCAATTTAATTATAACATGTATAATCTTGAACATAAAGATTTCAAAGTTAAAATTTTGATATCTTTATGTTTTTTGTTATTATAACAAACAT
>CALVQQ010000009.1 GCA_944358255.1 uncultured Bacilli bacterium
TCAGGAGGTTCAACAGGTGGTCAACAAGGTAGAGGACCATCAGGAGGTTCAACAGGTGGCCAACAAGGTAGAGGACCGTCAGGAGGTTCAACAGGTGGCCAACAAGGTAGAGGACCGTCAGGAGGTTCAACAGGTGGTCAACAAGACGGAGGACCATCATAAGAATTTGATACTTAATCAGATAGTTAAGGTTGACTTAGAATTTATACGAATAGTAATGGCGAAAAAACGACTTCTTTTGGAATAATTCTTGATGGTGAAATTAAATTAAATAGTTTTTTGAGAGAAAGACATAAATAAGTAAAGGGAGGAAAATAAAATGTATTTAATACCAGCAAATAGTAAAAATGGGCAGTTAATTTTTAATATGTTTAGGCCGATAGATCTTGTAATATTTGCAGTGGGTGCGTGTACTAGTGTGTTATTGATGTTTGCTATTCAAGTAACTACAATGTTTTCACTGATTATAAAATTAGCGCCTATTGTATCTACTGCTATATTGGTCATGCCGTTGCCAAATTATCACAATGTTATGATGTTTTTAAAGGATGCAATAGAATTTTATAGTACTAGAAGAATTTATATATGGAAAGGTTGGTGTGTGATGAGTGAGTACACAGAAGATTAATGCGAAAGCTCAAAAATATGCTGAAAATTGGCTACCAATTAAATCAATTTTAAATGGTGCAATTCAGATTGATGGGGGATTAAGTGTTACTGGAGTAAAAATTCAGCCTAAAAATATTTTTATTATGGATAGTCAAAGTCAAAGTAATGCAATATTTAACTTGAGAAATTTTTACAATACTATTGATTATGAATTTTGGTTGATAGTGTCAGATAGACCGGTTGATATAAATGTTTATTTGTCGCAATTACAATTATTGTATAATAGTGTTCAGACACCAGCAATGAGGAAGTTAATAATGCAGGATATTAATAAAGCTAATTTATTTATGGGAAAAGAAATTGGTGTTTCAGATACTGAATATTACATACTTTTTAAGGAAAAAAGGCCAGAAATTATACAGAAAAGAATTCAAAATTTAATAAGTAATTTGGCCACTGTTGGTTTAACCGCGAGACAGGTGACAAATGATGATCTAAGAGTATTATTAGACGGATTTTTAAATGGTGGCATGACTACTGAATTTGGGACGGTGATTGGTATATGAACCTAAAAAGTCAGTTAGCTCCTAAAGGCTTAGAATTTAGGCCGGGAGATATGATTATTAGCGATAAATATGTAACAATTTTGACAATTATTGGATATCCAAAAGTTGTTTCAGAAGGCTATTTAGCTCAGCTAACTCAGATGAGCGGTATTAAAATTGTTATAAAACATATCCCAATACAATTTGGCATTTTGGCTAAAATGTTAAATAAAGAAATTGCTGATATGAAAATGAAATATCAGAATGAGCATGATAGAACTGTTCAAGAGAGAATTCGACAAGACTATGAAAGTATTGAAAGTTTTATTAGTATGTTAACTGCCACGCAAGCAAGAATATTTGATTTCCAAATGCACGTTATTGTGATGGCAGATAGTAATGAAGAACTTGAGAAGAAAAAAGTTCAAGTTAAAAATTATTTGGATGCAATGGGAATGAAAGGTGTAACATTGCGTTATGAACAGGAGAAGATATTAAAGTCTTGTTTGCCAATCTTTCCACGAAATGATATTGAAGATCGTATTGGTACGCCAATGCCATCTGTAACTATGGGTGCAATGTATCCTTATGTATTTGATAGTATAAAAGACCCTGGCTTGTCATGTTTACTTGGCGTTGATTTCAGTGGTGGCGTTATATTATTTAATCAGTTTTTATTTCAAATAAAGAAAGAATTTAATAGAAACAATGCAAATATGATTATGCTTGGTACATCAGGTAGTGGTAAAAGTACTGCCGCAAAATTATTATTGAGAACTAATATTAGAAATGGTAATAAAATTGTAGCAATAGATCCAGAAAATGAACTATTTGAAATGACACAAACTTATGGAGGAGATTCTATTGATTTAGGACGTGGTGGTAAATTTGGTATGATTAACCCTTTGGAAATAGTAGTTGATTCCGATGAGGAAGATTCTGTTGAACAGCTAGGTTATACTATAATTACTAGAGGATTGCAAACTTTAAAAGCGTTTATGAAATATTATAGCCCTGATATTGAAGAAGATGTACTAACTTTGTTTAGTGAAGTTGTGCAAGATACTTATAGTAGATTTAAAATAGACATGGATACAGATTTTAGTAAATTGAAAAGTGAAGACTATCCAACTTTTGATGATGTTTATGCTACTATAAAAGGAAGACTTACATCAATGATTGATAGGACTCATGAACGTGATATAATGGAAAAATTAGAGTTAAAGGTTAGACCACTTACTAAAGAATTGAGGTATTATTTTACTGGCCATACAACTGTAACTCCAAATAGTGATTTTATTGTTTTTAATATAAAAGAGTTGATGAATAGTGATGCTAATATTAGAAATGCTTTGTTTTTTAATATATTAAAACATGCTTGGGGTTTGTGTTTGGATAAAAATACAAATACTATTTTGATGGTAGATGAAGCACATACTTTATTGGCGGATAAAAATACATTGGGAGCAGAGTTCTTAGCGCAGGTTCAAAGGCGTAGCCGTAAGTATAATACGGGGACAATTATAATTACTCAACAGCCTACAGACTTTGCGAGTCCAGAAGTGTTCGTTCATGGTAAAGCAATTTTTGATAATGCATCATATTATTTAATTATGGGTTTAAAAAAGCAAGCAGTTGACGATTTGTCACGATTGGTAGATTTAAATGATCAAGAAAGAGAAAGTATAAAGAGATATAATCAGGGGGAGGCTTTATTTGTTTGTGGATCTAGAAGAATGCGAATAAATGTAATAGTTACTCAAGAAGAATTAGATTCTTTTGGTACTGGAGGAGGTCTATAATAGTTAGTTGACTTTCTTGGAGGTATTTTATGGATGACAACAATAATTTGACACCAGAAGAAATAGAACAATTAGAAAGAGAGGAGGCTCAGAAAAACACTGAGCCTAGTTTTGGTGATAGAATTTCTAACGCTAAAAATACTTATGATAATGTAAATAAAATAAAAAAGATAATTGAAGAAAGAAAGTTAAAAAATGCTTCAGATGTGTCTCGCGCCTCTCAATCAGCTAGTACAGCTACAGAAACAGGTGCAACTGCAGGTTCTACTGCTAGTACAGCAACTGGGACATCTGCTGCTGGGACAGGAGCATCTGCTGCCACTGGAGCAGGAACAACCGCTGCTGGGGCAGGAACAACTGCAGCCGCTGGAGCGGGAGCATCTGCCGCTGCTGGGGCAGGGACAACTGCCGCTGCTGGAGCAGGGGCAACAGCAGCCGCTGGAGCAGGAGCAACAGCAGCCGCTGGAGCAACAGCTGTCGCTGCTACTCCTGTAGGGTGGATAATATTAATCGTTATTGGGGTTGTTATATTATTGTTAGGTTTAGTATTATTTTTAAGTTTACTTTATTATAATGTTATTGAACCTGTGTCATCAAAGTATTCAGTTGGTGAAGAGGATGTCATCAATAAGTACGATGCAAACTTTGTTGGTGATGAAGATTGTGAAGATTATACTGAAGCTGGGGGAATTTGTAATGTTACTACTGTAGAGGTTGACAAGTTAGATGATTTATTAGGTGGAGATGCTTCATTGAGTTTGTGGCAGCATATAAACCATTTATGGTATAATTTAACAGGAAATCTCTTGTGGGATGTTTCGGAGGATTTAGCTGCTATAATTTTAAAAGAAGAGGTTGATGACAGACTTGCAATTATGGGCAAAGAAGATGATAAAAATGCTTTGCCTATGGGGACTTTAGTTTCAACTTTGGATTATACTTATTCAAGTCAATATACTAAACTTGATTATAAAGATTATAATGATATTTTTGAATTTGAAGGAAGTTATATAGAATTAACGGATGAAAATCGTGTAAATCCTACGAATCCATCTAGTACTTTAGCATCTTTATTAAATGAAGATATTTTATCAACTAAAAAGCCTGATGATATAAATGACTTATTAGACAATCTTGTATTTCATGAATTTTATCCTACTTATACTTGGGGAGAAGTGGATAGAGAATGTGAGGAAGATGAAGATGGTAATGAGACAGATTGTACAATTTATATGGGTTGTAATGTAGTTAATAATGATAAATATGAGTTTGATTTATATAAATTTTATTTATACCTAAGATATGGTGCTTATGTTTCTGGATATGCACTTGATAGTAGTAATAAATATAAAACTGTTGGAACTGGCGATACGACTGAACTTTGGGGAAAAACAGGGGTTGAAAACTATAAAGAAGATTCCAATCATACTATTGCGTTTGGGTATGAGTATTTTAAAAATTTAAATAGTGCTTACATATCTAGTTCAACTGAGTGTGAACTAAAACAAAAAGCTGAGAATTCAGTCGCACAATTAAATGCTTCTGCTAGTGATGGTTATAAGTATGAGCTTGATGATGATTCGGTAGATGGAGCAACAAATTTTTTTAAAGAACGTGATGTTACTGATGGATATTCAGTTGTTAATACTTATCATGAGATATTTGATAATTTTTCTAAATATGATGAAAAAGCAATACCTTTTACAAGTGGTAGCGGTGTTCCAAAAGTTAAAGTAGACGATACGACTCCTAATGGAGATGGTAATTTTGCTGTAAATTATCTTAACGGGGAAGAATATGAATATGAGCACGGTTGGGTTTATAATAGATTTCCATTTTATAGAGAGGAATTTCAACTAGAAGAAAATAAAGAATATGAATATGATGAAGTTATTACTCCTGTAGATATCGAAAGATTTATATATAATATCGATAATCAAAAAGATGTATTTGATAATATGTTAGGTTATGATACATCGGTTTATGCCTCTAATACTTGGAGTTCATCTTTTAATTCTGATGGAACAGAGTCGTTCCCTATTTCGACTGGTGATTATACGATTACCTCTTGTGTTGGGGAAAGAACTATAGATGGACAGTTGAGTAATCATGGGGGAATTGATATTGCTGTATCCAGAGGGACGCCTTTATATACATGGAAAAGTGGTGTCGTTGTAAGAACTAATAACTCTTGTGGAGAGGGTTATTATGGAGATTCTTGTGGTGGAGGATATGGTAATTATGTAGTTGTTGATCATGGAGAAATTGATGGTGAAAAATTTTACACCGTTTATGCTCATATGACTAATACTACTGTATCTGTTGGTGATTCAGTTAGCGCTGGACAGCAAATCGGTGTGAGTGGTAATTCAGGAAGTAGTACAGGTCCTCATTTGCATTTTGAAATAAGGACAGGTGGTACAGAATGGACAAATGCTACTAAACAAGATCCTTATCCTACATTGGCTGAAATTATCGGTGGTGAAGATTTGCCTGAGGTTTGCCAAGAAGGCACAGTATTAAATGCACAACAAACAACTATGAATGGTACGCAAACTGCTAATGAAAATAAAAAAGAATTATGTGAATTGCTTGTGTCAAAGTTTTCTGAAGATGGCGCAATTGCTTTGATGGCTAATGCTTCACATGAAAGTGGCTATAGTACAACGGCTAATGGGGATAGTGGAACTAGTTATGGATTATTTCAGTGGCATGACACTAGAAAACAATCTTTAATGTCTAATTATCCTGATTCGTATACTACAGTGCAGTCTCAATATGATTATTTGTTAAGTGAACTAAATAGTTATTCGTCGTTATATAGTAGTTTAGCTAATGGAACAAAATCTTCAAAAGAGTTAACATACGATTTTTGTTATGAATTTGAGCGTCCTGCAAATAAAGAAACAACATGTAAAAGTAGAACAACTTCTAGTAATTATGCTGATGCAGAAGCATATGTAAAAAATGGCTGTCAATAAGGAGGAATATGAAAAAAATTATACTATTAGCAATATGTATTATGTTTTTATCTGGGTGTGATGCAACATATAAAATTAATTATAAAAATAATGCTTTTGATGAAACTTTGATAATAAATGATTATTATGTTGATGAAGAATCTACATTTTTGATAGATCATTACGAGAATGATAAAATTTATAGTGATATAAATGATAAAGTTTTAGTTGATAGTAATGTTACAAAAAAGAGAAATAATTTGTATAAGTTGCGTTTTGAGTCTAATTATGAAAATCAGTTATATAGTGATTCAATTATTTTATCTGAATGCTTTGAATTTCATAAATTTGAAGAAACTGATAATTATATATATATTGCTTTGTATGGCGATTATTACTGTGATGAATTTGATAGCATTAAAATTATATTTGATACTGATAAAAAAGTTAACTTTACTAATGCTAGTAAGACTTTCTTTGGAAAATATGTGTGGAATTATGATAAGTCAGATAAAATTGACATCGAGATAGAAATTAATAAAAAAGAAGCAAATTTAAAAATATCTTTGTTAATATTTGTCCTTAGTATGGTGATTATTACTATAATTTTGGGTGTTCTAGTATATAAAGTAGTTAATAGGTATAAAAGGAATATGGAAGTGTAATATGAAAAAAATAGTATTGTTTGTTTTGATTATATTTTTTATTACTGGATGCGATGTTAATTATGAATTGTATTATAAAAATCCTAATAAAATAGAGGAGAAAATTCAAGTTGATATTATTAATAATAATGCTTTATTGTATAGTGATTCTGTTGAAAATTATGCGACGGATATATTTAATGGTTGGAGAAATTCCTATGATTTAAAAAACTATAAATATAAATTATATCTAGGATCTGAGACTTCAACTATTGTTGTTAATAAAACGCATAATTCTTTAAATGAAGTTATAGATAATAATGGATTTAAAACATTTTTTGATGAAATAAAGTTATATAGTGAAGGCAATGATGATATTTTGGAATTGTCTGGCTATAAATATGCTGTTATAAATGATGATGAAGAAATGTTTATAGAAGTAAATAATAAGGAAGACAGTAATTTGTATATTACAATAAAAAGTAACTATGATGTTGATTGCAATGCTGATGAACAAAATAGTAATATTGGAGTTTATAAATGGACTTTTACACCTAACGATAAAAATAAAACTGTTAAAATAAAATTCTTAGATCAATTTAATTTTAGTGCTTATTTGTATAATTTAAGAGGTGTTATTTTTACTGTAGTGGGAATTATATTGTTTGCTTTGATAGTTTATTTCTTAATTATACATATGAAGAAAAGAAATATTAACATAAACAAAATTTGATTGTTCACTTTCTTTTCTCGTGTTATAATAAATATGTGAGGTGCGGTTATGAAACTAAAGTTTAGAGCTAGTGTAAAAGATGTTGTTATATTTTTTATATTTTGTGTTTTTTTGTTATATCTTGTAGCCATTGCAGTTCTTAATTTGCATTATTTTTCAAATTATGGTTATTTTTATGGATTAAATCCTTTCCCTGCTTTTGGTCCAGATTTGTTAGTTTCGACTTTAGTTTTTTATTTATTAGCTTTAGTTGGCGTTTTTATGAGTGTTTCTTCATATTTTTTTGAGCGTGAAAAAGGTTTTGGTTATACTTCTAAGAAAAAAGAAGAATCCAAAGGTGGCTGGGCAAAATGGATGGAAGAAACAGATATGAAAAAGGCTTATGATATTAAACAGATAGATTTATGGAAGGATGAGTATGATCATTCTGGTGTTCCTATAATAATTGAGGGTAAAAAACAACATGGTTCTAAATTGCAAAGATGTAAAGCATGGGTGGATGATGGCGAGAACCATACATTAATTATGGGAGCTAGTGGAAGTGGTAAAACTTGGGCAATTTTGGATTCTTTAGTTAAAATTTTAGGTAGACGTGGCGAAAGTATGATTATTACTGATCCAAAAGGCGAAATATATGAAAATAATGCTAATATGTTACGTGAGCATGGATATAAGGTTATTATTTTGAATTTCCGTGATCCTAAATATGGTGCATGTTGGAATCCATTTAGTTATCCATATAGGTTATGGAAAGAAGGAAACCATGATAAAAGCCAGGAACTTTTAGAGGACCTTAGTAATAATATTTTAATTGATCCTAATAGTAAGGCAGAGCCTTTTTGGGAAAATAATGCTGCGGACTATTTTACTGGTTTAGCGTTAGGTTTATTTGAAGATGCGACTGATGAAAATCAGGTTAATTTAAATAGCATTAATTTAATGCACAGTGTTGGTGAAGATAGAATTGGCGCTACTAGGTATATTAATGAATATTTTAAACTTAAGGATCCATTAAGTGGGGCTTATGTAAGTGCAAGTTCTACGATAAACGCGCCTGCTGATACTAGGGGTAGTGTTACGTCTGTATTTAAACAAAAAATCAGAATCTTTTCATCACGTGAAGAATTGTCTAAAATGTTAAGTAGAAGTGATTTTGATCTAAGAGATATTGGTAGAGAAAAGACTGCTTTGTTTATAAAAATTCATGATGAGAAAACTACTTATCATGCTTTGGCTACAATTTTAGTAAAGCAAATTTATGAAAGTTTAATTGAAGTCGCTCAAACAGAAGAAGGTAATAAACTAAAAATAAGAACGAATTTTTTGCTAGATGAATTTGCAAATATGCCGGCTTTAAAAGATGTTGAAAGTATGGTTACTGCAAGTAGAAGTAGGCGTATTCGATTTACTTTTGTAGTACAAAATTTTAGTCAGTTAAATAAAGTTTACGGAAAAGAAGTTGCTGAAACAATAAAAGGTAACTGCGGAAATATGATTTATCTTATGACTACAGAATATCAGGCATTAGAGGAATTTAGTAAATTATGTGGAGATGTTGAACCAAAGGTGGATAAAGATAAGCCGGCGCCTCCTGTTAGACCTCTTGTGTCAGTAAGTGATTTACAGCAAATGAAACAATTTGAAATTATAATTAAGAGATTTAGAAATCAACCATTTAAAACTAAATTAGTACCATCTTTTGAAATTGATTGGGGCAATAATTACGGCAAGAGCGGGTACCCAGAAACACAGATGGATGATGTACGAGTATTTGATTTAAAAACTTTTGTTGATAAAAAAAGGGAAGAAAAGGGGTTGGCAAAGCCGTTTTCTCCTGGAAGTATGAATTTTGTGCCACCATTTACATCTGAAGAAAAAACTTTTGGTAAATCTAATTCTGTAGATGACAATAAGCAATCAATAAATGTGGATGATTTAGTTAAAAGGATAGATGCTAAAATAGCTGAATTAGAGGAAGAAGAACGAAGAGAGAATGAAGCTAAAAAGATGCAGAGTGAAAAAAATACTTTTGAACCTGGCATTATAAATAATAATTCAAATAGTGGACAAAATGTTAATGTGGATAAACAAATTGATGATAATGAATTAAATAGAAAATTAAAAGATGAAGAAAAAAAACTTGAAGAAAAGCCTGCAATAGAAAAACCAAATATAAACGTAGATGAAGATAGTATAGTAATTAATGATCAAGTTATTGATGACGACTTCTTTGATGATTTTTTTGACGATGAAGTTTAATTTGAGGGAAAAATATGGAAATTGTAAGTGAAATGTATAAAAAAATATTAGAATCTTTTCAAGCTTTTTTTAAAAATGTTGGGAGGGAAATTTCTAATAATAAGCAAGTATTTGTTAAAATAGCTGTTATCGTAATACCAATTGTTGCCATCATAATTATTTTAAATTTGATTATTTCTGGAGTGAGAAATAGTAAATGTTATGATGTAAGAAAAAAAATTGGTGATTACGTTGATTCTTATGTTATGAGTAATAATTTATGGCCGACTATAAATGGCGATAATGTCGTTATTGACTTGGAAAATGTAGAAAAAGTTGAATTTAAAGATGAAGTTTGCACAGGAACAGTTAAAATAACTAAAGTTAATGATGATTATATAAAAACATTTTATTTGGAAAATTGTAGTTATTGCTCTGCCGGTGATTTTGGCCGTGAAAAAAATGAATATGATGATAGGTTAAATGCTGAAGTTGTTGTTTATATTAATTATTATAATGTTACAAATAATAATTCAAGATGGAGCGATTATATACCTTTTGAGGAAATTAGTACAGAGGAAACTGATGGTGTTTTATTGCCGTTAAATGAAAAAGATTTGCCTAAAATAAGTGAAGAAGCAATAATATCTGAAATTATAAAAGAAGATAAAGTATTTTATAGTTATCGTGATAAAAGATGGCTTTGGTATAAAAATAATAATAATGATTATAGTGATTTTAGTAGTGAACAACCTGAAGGATATTCCAAAAAGGATACGCGTACTGAAATTAGAACTGAATACACTGAGTGGAGTATTGACTATCCTGAAGTTAAAGATTATCGAGTAATTTTTACTGATACTGGGTACAGATGGTATAAAAAAGGAGAAGATGGTGAAAAAATTTGGTGGAATAATGGTGAATATTATCCAGAAGAGCCAGAAGAAGGATATACTCGTGATAATGAAAGTAAGATAACGATGTATAGATATTATGATAAATTGTGGAGATGGTATAATGGTGAATCGAGAGGGTACTCATCAAGTCAGACTTCAACACCTCCTTCAAGTTTACATAAATATAGAGATGAAGGCATAACTAGTTATTCTAATTGGTCAGCTTATAAAACTGCATCTAGTGTTACTGATGAAAATGCGTATTATAGAGAAGAAGTTACTAATGTTCATTCAAGATATATGATAAAATATAAAATTAGAACGTTTTTGGTTTTAAAGAAGGCTTTGGAACGTTCAGAGTTTGAAGAAACTGTTGGTAGAACTTTAGAAGAAATGGCAGAGGACGAGACAATCGATCTTGATATATCTTTTAAATATAGATACTAAATTTAAAATAGCTATGTAAGCTATTTTTTTAGTTTTTTTAATTATTTTTGATTTTATTAAAGTCATAAGATATATTGGGAGATAAAAATGATAAAGGAAAATTATTATAATATAAGAAATAAAAGAAATATGATAATTATTGACATTCAAGATAAATATGAGTATAGTAAGTGGCATTTGCCAAATTCAGTAAATATTCCTTATGATGAACTTATTAATAATTATAGACGTTATTTAAATAAAAATGATGTTTATTATATTTACTGTAAAAGTGGTAAATTAAGTAAAAGATTAGTAGTAGTTTTAAATTATTTGGGGTATAATACTATTATGTTAGAAGGTTAGTGATTAATTTGGAAGTTTTTTCAAAAATTGAAGATTGTATTGTTGAAATTATAAATTTACTGGGGATTTGGGGCCCAGTTTTTGGCTGCTTTTTAATTGTTATTGAATCTATTGTTCCTATTTTACCTTTAGCAGTTTTTATTACTTTAAATTTTTTAACTTTTGGCCATTTGGTAGGTTTTGTTATTTCTTGGATTTTTACTTTATTGGGATGTGTAATGTCATTTTTTATTTTTAGAAAAGGGTTATGCAAAAAATTTAAAAATTTTACGATTTCAAAACAAAAATTAAAGAAATTTATGAATGCTGTAAGTAAAATGTCTTTGAGTGAATTGGTTGTGTTAACTGCTATACCTTTTACACCTGCGTTTTTAGTTAATATAACTGCGGGATTAAGTGATATGAGTTTTAAAAAATATTTTGCAGGTATTTTTTTAGGAAAGATTTCTTTAGTTTATTTCTGGGGATATATTGGGACAAGCTTGATTGATAGTTTAAAAAACCCAATTATCTTAATACGTATTTTTGTTTTGGTTTTGATAGTGTATATAATTTCACGCATTGTAAATAAAAAAGTTAATTTAGAATAGACAAAAATATTTGTTTGGTGTTAAAATATTTTTAGGTGAATATGAATGATTATTAATTATATAGTTATAGGTTTGTTAGTGGTTTTAATATTTATAGCGATTTTTATATTTTTTAAAATTAAAAAAGTAAATGAAAGTGAAATTGTTGAAAAACTTTTAAAAATTGAAAATGAAGTAACGAAAGAAATTGGTGACTTTAAATATGATTTTTCTAAAATTGTAAATGGCGACTTTGAAAAGTTACGTTCTGAAATTGAAAATAAACTTGTTCAAATTAATGATAAAGTGAATGAAAGAATTGATGTTAATTTTGAAAAAACGAATAAGACTTTTAATAGTGTTTTGGAAAGGCTTGCTAAAATTGATGAGGCTCAGAAGAAAATTGATAATTTAAGTAATGATATTGTTAGTTTACAAAGTATTTTAACTGATAAGAAAAGTCGTGGTATATTTGGTGAAGTTAATTTAAAACATATTTTATCTAGTGTTTTTGGTGAAAAGAATGATAAAATATATAAGATTCAATATACGCTTAGTAATAAGTATATTGCAGATGCAATTGTATTTGGCCCAGAACCTTTAGGGAATATTTGTATTGATTCAAAGTTTCCATTGGAAAATTATAGATATATGTTAGAAAAAGGTATAACTGAAGAAGAAAAGTTAAGACGTGAAAAGATGTTTAGGGATGATGTTAAAAAGCATATTGATGCGATTAGTAGTAAGTATATTATAAGTGGTGAAACAAGCAATCAAGCAATTATGTTTTTACCTGCTGAAGCTATCTTTGCGGAAATTAATGCTTATCATACTAATTTGATAAGTTATGCTCAAAGTAAAAATGTTTGGATAAGTAGTCCAACAACTTTGATGAGTTTGCTTACTATTATTCAGGCTGTTCTAATGGGTATGGAAAGAGATAAATATACAAGTGTTATTCATGAAGAGTTAAATAAATTAGGTGAAGAATTTAGTAAATATAGACTTAGATGGGATAAATTGTCAAGAAGCATTGATACTGTTAGTAAGGATGTTAAGGATATTCATGTTACAACAGAAAAAATTACTAAAAGGTTTGACTCTATCAGCCATGTAGAAATTGTTCATAATGATGATGAATTATTAAATTAATTGTGTTATATTATTATTAGGAGGTATTTTATGTTAGTTGGTGTTGTGGTTTTAATTGTATTCTTATTGGTTGTTTCAATTAAACAAATTAATGAATATGAAAGGGGAGTTAAGTTTACTTTAGGTAAGTTTTCTAAGATAATGGGTCCTGGTTGGAATATAGTTTTGCCGATTTTTCAGTCTTTTAAAAAGGTTGATATTAGGACAAAGGCTGTTGACGTTCCTGAACAGGAAGCAATTACTAAAGATAATGTTTCTATAAAAATAAATGCTGTTTTATATTATGAAATTTTTGACGCTTCTAAAGCAATTTTAGCTGTTGAAAATTTTAATTATGCGGTTAGTCAACTTGCTCAGACAACTATGAGAAATGTTGTTGGAACGGTAAGCTTGGATGAACTTTTGACAGAAAGGGAAAAAATAAGCGGGGAGATTTGTTCTATAGTGGATGAAGCGACTGATCCATGGGGAATTAAAGTTGCTAATGTGGAACTTAAAGATATAAGTTTACCAGAAGAAATGAAAAGAGTAATTGCAAAAATAGCTGAAGCTGAACGTGAAAAGCAAGCTGTTATTACTAAAGCGGCTGGTGAAGTTGAAGCAAGTAAAAATCTTGCAGAAGCAGCTGAAACAATGGCTAAATCACCTGGTGCACTACATTTGAGAACGCTTTCTACTATAAATGATTTAAGTAGTGATCAGTCTAATACAATAATTTTTGCTTTACCAATTGAAGTATTAAGAGCATTGGAAGGAATTAATAAAAAGTAATTCCTTTTTATTTACATGTAAACAAAAAATGTAAAAAAATGTAAAATAAAAAACTATTGTTTTTGAAAATACTTTGTGTTAAAATTATTGTAGGAGAATAAGGGAAGTGGCAATATGGATACTGGTTATGAGGCAATTAAAAATTTAATCGGCATTTTGGTTAAAAAGTCTGGGTATGATCTTGATGAAAATTATTCCGAGAGTGAATTAAAAAAGACTAGAGATAATATTGTTAAAGTCGAAAATAATCCTGATTTAGATAAAAAAGTGAAAAATGAGCTTTTAAGTGCTCTTAAAATAAGAAGATCAACATTGGAAAATAATGCTGAGTCCGTTGGTAAATCTTTGTTAAAATGTTATGAAGATAAAAAAACTTATTCGGTTGTTAAAGGCAAAATTGATTACTTAGTTAATTTGGCTAAAAAAGATGAAATTTCTCATGATGGTCAAACTTTGGTTAGTTATGTTTATTGTGAATTGAGGAATTTAGAAAATCAATATGAAGAATTAAGTTTAAAAATAAATAATAGTAATTACATTAATAAAGAAGAAAAGGATCTTGATGTAAAGTTAAGAGATTATTTAACTAATAGTATTGATAATTGCAATAATGAAATATCATTGTGTGATGAAGAATTAAATAGATTGGAAGACATTGAACATAAAGAAGAACTTATAAAAAGTAAATTGGATGATCATGTTAAAAAGATAAAATCTGATGTTGAAGCTATTGAAAAATTAAAAAAGAAATCGTTGGATAAAAGTATTTCAATGGAAGTCTGGGAAAAAGTAGAAGATGTTGAGATTAATGTTAATAAAAAATTAAATAGGGTAATGCAAACATTAAATAAAGCGGAAGCTTCTTTAAATGAAATTCATCAAAATAAAAATAGGTGTAATAATAAAAAAATTGTCTTACTAAAAGAAATAGAAAAGAATAATAAGAAGTTAACGAGCATTAATGAACGATTGTTAGCAGATGATTATATAGATTATACGGCTAAAGTTAAGGATATAAATTTGAAAGAATTATTAAAAATAAATATTAATGAACTGAAAAATAAAAAAGATGTTATATATGTGAATGTTGATAAGGTTAAAGAAGAATTAATAAAAGAATGGTCTAAAAACATTGATGATGGTGGTACTGAAATGGATACTTCTACACCTAAAACTTTGAAAATAGAGTTTACAGGTGATAAACAAGTAGATAAAAAAGAAAATAATGAAGTGAGTGAGAATGATAATTCTTTTCAAGAGATTCATCTAGATAACAAAGAGAAAAAAGAAGTTGTTGTAGATACAAATTTAAAAGAAAATTTATCTAACAAAATTGAGTTAGATTGGTAAAAAGGAGTTGGAATAATGAATTATAAAGCATTAGAAGATTTAATTAATATATTAGTGAAAAAATCAGGAACTGATTTGGGAGTACAAGTCGTTTCTAATGAAGTAGCTAGACTAGATGAGAAGAAAAAGAAATTAGTTAAAGAAAAAAGTAAATTAGATGATAAACTTGAAAAAGGTGATTATATTCTCCAAATGGAAAAAGATAAAGATTTAAATGAAAAAAGTTATTTGGAGAAAATGAACAAATTACTCGCTCAAGAAAAGGAAGAATATTATTCAGAATTAGAAGGTTTTAATAGAACATTAGAAAGTGGAGAAACTTATTTTAAGTCGTTAGAAGAGGATATAAAAAGATTAAATAAGCTTTCTAAAAAGTTGATGGTTAAAAATGAAATGAAACCTTCTGATGAGATTAAGAAAGAGTATGAAGATACTTTATTAAGTATTAGTGATAAAGAAAAAGAAATTAATCGTAAAAAGTATTTGGAAGAGGAAATTGTACGAGTAGAAGATGAGATTAATTCAAATACTCTTAGACTTAATGAACTTGGAAAGAAAATTTCTGAAAGTACATATATGGATGATTTAACTTTCAATAAGGACAGGTTGATGTTAGCTAATTGTAAGAAGGAGATTGAAATTGTTGATTCATCTATTGAAATGTGGCAAAATAGTGCTGAAGTTTTGGGCGGTAAAATTTTAGATGCTTTTAAAAGTGGTAAGGAAATTACTGAGGTTAAAGATGAAATTGATTCTTTGGTTAAAATGTCAACTTGTGAGTTAAAGTTCACTCAGGAAGAAATTAATGGATCTAATATTTTTGAAATAATAGATAATTATGAAAAATTAAGTGTTAATTTAAAAGGTAAAGTTTCTACATATAATTATGATGATGAAGAAGAAAAAAATAGAGTTCATGTTAAACAAAGTTATCATAAAGAAAAAATTGATAAATATAAGGCTAATTTGGATGGAATTAATGCTAGAAAGGCTGAGGTATTAAATTTAATAAGTGTAAGTAAAAATTTAAGTGAAGACGTTAAACAAACTAGAATGTGTAGTGAAAACGAGTTATCTTATTTAGAATCTAGACTTTATCGTGTTAATACTTTAGATGTTCAGCCTGAAAACTTAAAAAATATTGATTCTTTGATTGGTGAAATAAAGAATAATATTGAAAATAATAAATATCTTGAAAATGAGTATATAGATGATATTTATACTTATAAAGAGGAACTTAAAAATCTTGATATTAATTATGCAACTTTGCAAAATGAAATAAGTAAAGAAGAAAAGATTTTGGAGATACTTAACTCAGAAATTTCTAGTAATGATGTTTGTGAAAATAAATTATCTAAACTTTCTGATAGTATTTTGTTGATAGAATATGATGAAAGACTTAAGTCTTTAAAAAATCAACAACAATATTTATATGTTGATTCTAAAGTTATTAAAGAAGAGATATATAATTTATGGAAGCGTTCTGGTTCTTCTGATAGAGAAGAAATTGTAGAAGAGAAAAAGAAAGAAAAACCTAAAAAAGAGGAAAAAATTGAAGAAAAAGAGCCAGTTGTCGAAGAAACTAAAATAGAAGAAGTTAGTGATACATCTGATGATGAAGGCACTGATGATAGTGAAATGGAAGTTTTGGACGACTTTGAATTTACTGATTTAAGTGAATAAAATAAAACCTTGTATAAACAAGGTTTTTTAAATTTTTATAAAAATAGTAATACTGCTAATCCTAAAATTAAACAATATATGCTGAAATAAATGAATTTTCCTTTTTTTACTATGTTCATAAACCATCTTAAAGTAAAGAAAGATACTATTAGTGAAGCGATAAATCCTAGTCCGTATGGTAATATCATTTCGTGTATATTTGGCATTGTAATTAAATCTTTTATTCCTAATAGTGTAGTTCCAACACTTATTGGTATATAAAGCATAAATGAATATTTAAAGGCACTCTCTCTTTTTATATTGCAAAATAATGCAGCTATTAATGTTGAACCGCTTCTGCTAATTCCTGGTATTACAGCTATTATTTGGACTAATCCTATTATTAAAGCATCTTTCCAAGTTAAATCATTGTCATTTTTCTTTCCTTTTATATTTCTTACTAAATATAAAAATAAAGCTGTTATTAGAAAAGATATTCCTATTATTTTTGTGCTGTTTAAAAAGTTTTCAATTTGATCTTTAAATAAAAAACCTACTATACCAATTGGTATTACACCTAAAATTATTAGAATGCAATATTTGAAATCATTTTTTGTTTCTTCATTTTTAACCTTAAAGTATTTAAAAAAGTTTATAATTAGTTTTTTTATGTCTTTATAATATATAAGTAAAATGGCTATTAAACTACCAAAGTTAACAATTATCTCAAAATTTAAGTCTGTTAATTCGCCAACATTTAATATACTCCTTAAAATATATACATGGCCACTTGATGATATTGGTAATGGTTCAGTAAAACCTTGTATAATTCCTAATATTATGTATTTTATTATTTCTATCAATTTAATCACCTATTAAATTATATAATAATATTGGTATTTAATAAATAAAATATTAGTGGTGATTTACATGATTATGAAAGCTATTTTATTTGTAATTGGTATTGTTCTTATAAGTATTTCTATATCTTTTTTAATTATTTATATTAATTTGTTAAATATGGGGTATACTTTTTCTGAATATGTTAATTTTATAATTAGGAGATTAGAAATAATTGCATTTATTCCTGGTGTTTGTTTAATTGCTATATCTATGCTAAAGAGAAAGGAAAATATGTTATGATTTATATTTATGATTTAACTTTGAATTTTAATGATAGGCTTTATGATTTTTATGATTGGAAAGATACTGATAATATTATTCATTATAGAAAAATTCCTTTGATTAAACTAAGTGATAAGAAATATGATAAATTTCTAAATAATAAGGTTGTAGTAGATGAAGAACTTTTGTCTTTGGTTAGAGATAAAGCACAACAGTATAAAGGCCGAATGCTTAAAACTGTTAAATATGCTTTTGTATTAACTAATGGTTTTGATGCTTTTGCTGTTATGTTAGATGATGGTGGAACGTCAGTTAAAAAGAGTAAACTAGTAATTGGCGAAGAACTTGAAGTTATTGATTTGGCTAATAATTTGAAAGTAAAAGATGTTAGTTTTAATATCGTTTGTAAAGATAATTTTGTAAATAAATTTACTAGGGATGAAGAATTAATTATTAATGATGTGGTTTCAAAGATAAATGATCATAAAGATAATTTAGAACTTCTTAAGTATTTATATTATGAATGGAATAATAAAATATATGTTGGTAAAAGTTGCTATGATGATTTAATTAAAGATATTACTAGTCAGTATAGTGATAAACTTAATAAATTAAATGAAATTTTGAATTTATACGTTAAAAATGTATAAATTTTTTCTTTCTGTAAATGATATAAATGAGGAGGACATAATGAAAAAATTGTTTCTAGTATTCGCATTTTTGTTGGTTTTAGTTGGCTGTAGTTGTGATTTTAATATGAATACTCCTACTAAAAAAACTGAAGAATTTTTGATGAGATATAAAAATTTGGATGAAGATGTTTTAAGTGATTTGGAACTTAGTAGTGAGGCTTCTGGATTGACAACTACTGAACATAAGGATAAGTATATCGATGTTATGAAAAGACAATATCAGGATATGACTTATGAGGTTACTGGAGAAAATATTGATGGTGATACTGCAAGTGTTGAAGTTAAAATAAAGGTTTATGATTTGTATAAAGCAAGAAAAGATGCAGAAAATTATATTGATGAGCATGAAGAAGAATTTTATGCGAATGATACAACTAATAGAGATTTGTTAAAAGTTAATAAATATATACTTGATGAACTTTATAAGGCTGATGAATATGTCGAATATACAATTACAATTAATCTTATTAAAGAAGATAATAAGTGGGTAGTGGAAGATTTAGATACTATTACTAAAGAAAAATTACATGGTACTTATAATTATGAAGATGATGATAAATAAATGTAAATAAAAAGTATAGATTCTTTAAAAGTCTATGCTTTTTTTTGTTTGTATTTTATAATTTTACTGGTGAATGTTATGAATGAAAATATTATTAAAGAGATTAGTACTAAAATAAATGTTAGCGAAAATTCAATTAGAAGTGTTTTGAAATTACTTAGTGAAGGAAGTACTATTCCTTTTATAGCAAGATATAGAAAAGAAGTTACTGGAAATTTGGATGAAGAACAAATAAGAACTATTAGTGAGGTTTATGAGTATCAAGTTAATTTGTTAAAAAGAAAAGAGGATGTTATTAGACTTATAAATGAAAAGGGTTTATTAACTCCTGAACTTAAGGATGAGATATTAAAATGTGACAAGTTGGTTTTAGTTGAAGACTTATATAGGCCTTTTAAGGAAAAGAAAAAAACTAAAGCAACTGAAGCTATTTCTAACGGCTTGACTCCTTTAGCTAAAATGATTATGTCTTTTCCTTTAAATGGTTCTTTGAATGAAATGGCTAATAAGTTTGTTAATGATAAAGTTAAGACTACTGATGATGCTTTGGCTGGTGCTTCTTATATAATTGCTGAATGGATTAGTGATAATGCTTATTATAGAAAGTGGATTAGAAATTATGTTTTTAATAATGGCGTTTTTGTCACTAAAAAAATAGGCGATGATGAAGGTAGGCTTTATGAGATGTATTATGACTACAAGGAGCCGGTGAAATATGTTAAAACACACAGATATTTGGCGATGAACCGTTCGGTTAATGAAAAGGTAATTTCATTGAATATTGATGTTGATAAGGATTATATTATTAACTATCTTTCTAGTAAAATAATTAAAAATAATGATTCTTTTGTTAAGGATTATGTTTTAGATGCAATCATAGATTCTTTTAAAAGGTTGATTTTTCCGAGTGTTGTTAGGGAGGTTAAGAGTGAAATTTTTGAAAGGTGTGAAGATGAAGCAATTAAGTTGTTTAGTAAAAACCTTGAAAATTTGTTGTTAACTCCGCCTATGAAAGAAAAGATTGTGTTAGCTTTGGATCCTGCTTTTAGAACTGGTTGTAAGATTAGTGTAATTGATAAAACGGGTAAGCCTGTTTATATTGGTGTTATTTATCCACATGAGCCTAAATGTGAGTATGATAAGAGTAAGAAAATTGTTTTGGAGTTAATTGATAAGTTTTTGGTGGATGTTATTGCTATTGGAAATGGAACTGCTTCTAGAGAAAGTGAGGCTCTTATAGTTGACGTTATTAAGGATTCAAAGAGGTCAGTTAAATATATTATAGTTAGTGAAAGTGGGGCAAGTGTTTATTCTGCTAGTAAACTTGCCATTAGTGAATTTCCTGATTTGCATGTCGAAGAAAGAAGTGCAATTAGTATAGGAAGAAGACTGCAGGATCCTTTGAGTGAATATGTAAAGATTGATCCGAAGAGTATTGGCGTTGGACAGTATCAACATGATGTTTCTTCAAAAAAACTAGAGGAAGGACTAGATTTTGTTGTTAGTAAAGTTGTTAATAATGTTGGTGTAAATATTAATACTGCTTCGCAAAGTTTGCTTAATTATGTATCTGGCTTGTCAAAAAAACTTATTAATTCTATTTTGGAATATAGAAATAAATTTGGTAGGTTTAATGATAGGGAGGAAGTTAGGCATTTAAATGGAATGACGGCTAAATCCTATGAACAAAGTATTGGTTTTTTGAGAATTGTAGATGGTAATAATCTCTTGGATATGACTTCAATTCACCCAGAAAGCTATGATATTGCTTTTAAAATTTTAGATAAATTTAATATTGATATTAAAAATATAGGTACTGAAGAAGTGAAGAATGTGCTAAAAAATATTAATTTAGATGATTTATCTTCTATTTCAACTGATAAATATTTGCTTTCTGATATAATTGAGTCTTTAAAGAAACCTCTTAGAGATCCAAGAGATGAAATTGATAAGCCTATTTTGAAAAGTGATATTCTTAAAATTGAAAATTTAAAAGTTGGTATGAAACTTGAAGGTACTGTTAGGAATGTAGTTGATTTTGGAGTTTTTATTGATGTTGGTCTTAAAAATGATGGACTGGCTCATATATCTAAACTTACTAATAGTTATATAAAACATCCTAGCGATATTTTGTCAGTTGGTGATATTGTTACCTGTTATGTAACTGATATTGATTTGGAAAAAAATAAGTTTTCTTTAAGTTTGATTAATCCTTTAGAAGAAAATTGACTTTTTTCTACTTAAAGTGTTACAATTCTATTGTTTATAGGGGTGAATAGTATGATAGATGAAGTAATACATATTTTTTTACATTCTTTAAAAGATAGTTTAAAAATTCTTCCTTTTTTATTTGTTGCTTTTTTAATTATTGAGTTAATTGAGCATAAATTTAGTAAAAAAAGTAAGAAAATAATTGAAAATTCAGGCAAATTTGGGCCTGTTGTTGGAGCTTTTTTGGGGTTGATTCCGCAATGTGGTTTTTCTGTTGTTGCAACTAATTTATATGTTACTAGAATTTTGTCATTGGGAACTTTAATAAGTATTTATTTGGCTACTAGTGATGAGATGTTGCCGATAATGATTAGTAATAATATAGATATTACTATTATATTGCAAGTTTTGTTAATTAAATTGTGTATAGGTATTTTTTTCGGTGTTTTAATTGATTTGTTATTTAGAAATAAGAAAACTAGTGTTGATTATAGTATCTGTGATGAAGAGAATTGTCATTGTGAAGAAGGCATTTTTGTATCAACTTTGAAACATACTTTTCATATATTTGTGTTTATATTTTTGGTTAATTTTGCTATTTCATTAGTTATGGAAACTTTGGAAAGTAGTCTTGTTTCTTCAATATTTTTAAAAGATAGTATTTTTGGCCCATTTGTAATTAGTTTATTAGGACTAATTCCTAATTGTGCTTCTAGTGTAATTATTACGGAATTGTTTTTGAATAATGCGATTTCTTTTGGTTCGTTAATCGCCGGACTTTTGGCTAATAGTGGAATGGCTTTGTTGGTTTTGTTTAAGTATAATAAAAATTTAAAAGAAAACTTTATGATTTTAGGAATTTTGTATTTGATAAGTGTTGTTTCTGGTATGGTTATAATGCTTTTTTAGTTAGTAATAAATAGTATGTTTTTTCATAATATATTACTATGAAAAAGTTGATATTCTTATTTTTATGTTTGTTTTTGTTAGTCTCTAATGTAAACGCTTCAGCACATGCGTATGTGGTTATGGATGCAAGTTCTGGAAGAGTTTTAATGAGTTCTAATATGAATGAGAAAAATTTGATTGCTTCTACTACTAAAATAATGACTGCTTTGGTGGCTCTAGAAAATGCTCCTTTAGATTTGGTCATTGAAGCTGGTGAAGAAGTTAATTCTGTTTATGGTTCGATGCTTTACTTGGATGTTGGTGAAGAGTTAACTTTAAAAGATTTACTTTATGGATTGATGTACCAAAGTGGTAATGATGCGGCGATGGTTATCGCTAGTAATGTTATGCCTTATGATAAGTTTATTGAGGAAATGAATAGAAAAGCGGTTTCTATTGGTATGAAAAATACTGTTTTTGAAAATCCACATGGGCTTGATGATGATACTAAAAATTATTCTACTGCTTATGATATGGCACTTCTTATGAGATATGCTGTTAATAATGATACTTTTATGGAAATAACCGGGCAAACAAAGTATACTGTTGACTCTAATATTGAAAGACATATTTGGTATAATAAAAATAAGTTGTTAACTCTTTATAAGTATGCGACGAGTGGTAAAATTGGCTATACTATTAGTAGTAAACATGTTTTTGTTTCTAGTGCCAAAAAAGGTGAAGAAGAATTAGTAATTGCGACAATAAAAGACACTGATAGATTTAATACTCATAAAAGTTTGTATGAAGAAACTTTTGATAAGTATGATAAATATATGATACTTAATAGATATACATTTTCTTTAAAAGAAGATTATTATAAAGATTATCACTTGTATATTAAAAATGATTTTGAAGTTATGCTAAGTAAAGATGAAAAAGATAAAATAAGGCTGGAAATAAAATTAAAAAAGTTAGATAAGGTCAGTGATAATGAACAAGTCGGTTATGTATATGTTTACGTTAAAGATGAATTAGTGCATAAAGAGGCAATATATGCTGTTAGTAAAGAAAGTAAATTAAAGAAGATTAAGAATTGGTTGTTTTTTTGGAAATAGTAATTTATAATGTTTTTGTGATGTTTTATGGAAAGATTGCAAAAGTTTTTGAGTGAATGTGGTGTTGCTTCAAGAAGAAAAAGTGAAGAACTTATTGTTAGTGGCAAAGTAAAAGTTAATGGCGAGGTTGTAAAAACTCTTGGTGTTAAAGTTAGTGATAGTGATGTTGTAAGTGTTAATGGTGAAATGATTAGTAAAAGTTTAAAAGAATATTATTTGCTTTATAAGCCTAGAGAAGTTATAAGTTCTGTTAAAGATGAAAAGGGTAGGACAACTGTTGTTGATTTAATAAACACTGAAACTAGAATTTATCCTGTCGGTAGATTGGATTACGATACTACAGGGGTTATACTTTTAACTAATGATGGTGAACTATCAAATTTATTAACTCATCCAAATAATAATATAACTAAAGAGTATATTGCAAAAGTAAAAGGTTTTTTTAAAAAAGATGATGCAACTTTGTTGAGTAGGGGTATTTTGTTAAATGGGAAAAAAACTAAACCGGCTTTGTTTAAATTAAAAAAATATGATAAAAAAAGCGATTTTAGTTATGTCAAAGTTGTTATTTCTGAGGGTAGAAATCATCAGGTTAAAGATATGTTTTCGTTTTTAGGATATGATGTTTTAAAGTTAAAAAGGGAAAAGTATGCTTTTTTGGATTTGTCTGGATTAAAAAGTGGTGAATATAGAAAGTTATCTTTAAAAGAAGTTAAACAGTTATATAGTTTGAAATAAAAAAATAAAGCAGGTTTTTGCTTTATTTTTCTTCTTCAATACATATAGCTTCAGTTGGACAACATTCAATACTTTCTAATATGCTTTTTTTGTCATCAGGATTGATTTCTTTTCCAACTGGTTCAGCATGTCCGTTTTCATCGAATACTATGTAATCTGGATTTTGGTGAACACACATTCCACATCCTACACATGCTTCTTTATTAATAACTATTTTTTCCATACTATTCCTCCTAAAATATATTATATACTAAATTATAATATAAAATCAAATTGTAGTTTAAAATTTTGCGTAAATATGATATTATAATATTGGTGAATAGTATGAATTCTAGAATGGAAAGATATAATGAGGATGATAGTGTAATTTCTGAAACTAGAACAAGTAAAAATAAAAATTTGTATGATACCATTAGTAATGGTGATTTTTCTCGTGTTCAAACTAATAGTAATTTTAAAGTTATTGAAACAGGCGGGAATAATATCGATATGGAGAAAATTAAAAAATATATAACTTCAATGAATCAAAAACCGGCGCCTAAAAGAGAAAAATTGTTTACTGAAATTCATGAAGAAGAGGTAAAAGAAGAAAAGGTAGAACCTAGAGATTATGATATTAATTCTGTTTTAGAAAAGGCTAGACAGGGTAGAGAGATAAATTATGAGAGAGATAGGTATAAGAAACTTCATAATACTCAGTATGATATATTGAGCCAGTTAAAGATGTATGAAAAGAAAGAGTATGAGGAAGAAGAACTTGAAGAATTTAATACGGATGAGAGAACTCTTATTGATTTAATTAATACAGTTACTATTCACAAAGATGATGTTGGCTTATTAGATGAGTTAAAGGGTGACGCGACTAATGAGGCTGAATTAGTGCCTCCTATGAAACCTGATAAAGTTAAGGAAGACTTGAAAAGAGAGATAATTAAGGAAATAGAAGAAGATAAGAAAAATAAGGAATTAGAAAAAACACAAGAATTGAAGAATTTAAAGGATAAAGAAGTTGTTAATGGAATTGATAAATCTTTTTATACTAATTCTATGACATTTAGTAAAGAAGATTTTGAGGGATTTGAAGAACTTGAAAAGAGTGTTAAAAAGAATAATGTTCTCGTGATTATTAGTTTAATTGTTCTTGTTATTTCAATACTTGGGACTTTGCTAGTTATTGCGAATTATGTTTTTAATTTAGGACTATTTTAGAATAGTTCTTTTTTTTTGCACTATAATTTAATATGAGTAATAGGATGAAGTTAAAAACTAGAAAATTTTCTTTTGCAATTAAACTTAGAGATAAAATTGCAATTATATTTTTGTTAGTTTGCTTTGTGGTTTTAGTTATTTTTAAGTTAATTAATAGTAAAGTTACTCCAATTCTTGTTAATTATGCTGAAGTTGAAACTGAAAGAATAGCTATGGCTGTAATTAATAAATCTATTTTGTCTTTTTCGGATGATGATAGACTTGAAGAGTTGGTTTTGACAACTGTTAATGATGAAAATGAAATTATTAGTGTTGACTTTAATACTAGCGTTGTTAATAGTATTTTATATGATATTACTAATAGTATTGAGGAAAATTTGATTCTACTTGATAATGGAAAATTGGATGAACTTGACATTCCAATTAGTAATGTTTATGAAAAAGATAATGTTTCTGGAATTGTTTATTATATTCCTTTTGGTGTCGTTACAGGTTCATCTGTTATTGCTGATATTGGGCCTAAAATACCAGTTAAAAATAAATTGGTAGGCGCGGTTTATAGTAATGTAAAGACAGATGTAATTGAATATGGTATTAATAATGCAATTGTTAAAATTTATGTTGAAGTTGAAGTTAATGAACAGGTAATTTTGCCTTTTTTGTCTAAAAAGGTGACTGTTAAAAGTGATATTCCTGTTCTTGTGAAAATGGTACAAGGTAAAATTCCTTCAGTTTACGGTGGAATGTTTTCTACGACTAGTCCTTTAGTAAGTTCGTAGTGTTAATATTTGATATGTTTTTGTTAATGTGATAATATTAAATTGTGATATGTATGATGATAGATGTTGATGGGAAAAAATATAAATTGGTTAAAGATTATAAAGATGCATTTAATGAAGAAGAATTTTTAAGTAGGTTTACTGACTATTTTTATGATTATGATTATATAGTTGGCGATATCTCTTATGGAAAGTTAAGGTTAAAAGGTTTTAATCTTAAAAATAGTAGTGGTTTTAATTCTATTAATGATTATAGTAGACTAGAAAAATATTTAAAAGAAAATTGTTCTTATGATTGCAAATATTTTATATTAAAGAAAGAAAATGTTTGATAAAGAGAGTTTTATGTGCTAAAATTATATTTGATAATAGGAGTGTGAGTATGAAAAAGATAACTATTAAAAATATGGATGGTACAATGGAAGAAGTAGATTTAGTAAACTCTTTTGGTATTGAAGATATAAATAAAAATTTTATTATTTTATCAAAAGGTGAAACTGCTGGTGAAGGTATGAGTAAGGTTTATGTTTCTGAGGTTATTGAGGAAACTCCAGGTGTGTATAAGCTTGTGGGAATAACGGATGAGACTATTTGGGATAAAGTAAAACAAGCTATGAAAGAGATAGTACAAGGAGGATAGTGTTATGAGAAATTTTAATTATAATGTTGCAAATCAGGGAATGCTAGATGGATGTAGGGTTATTGCTCTTAAGAATAGCGATTTGGAAAAATTAGCTAATGCTGCTAATATGAAGGAACCTGAAATTTCAGTAACTCCTGAAACTGTTGTTGAACCAGAGCCAACTATTAAAGAACAAACTGTTCAGGATGTTCCAAATACTCAGAATATACCTAATGAAACAGTTCCTAATGTGGAAGTCCAAAATGAGCCTACCACTACTTATAATGAGCAAGTAGCACCAGTAACTCCAGCTGCGCCAGAAACTACAAGTGTTAATGCGGGAGATATTAATATTCCAGATCCTGTCGTAACACCTCAACCAACTGTTACTCAGTCTTATGCTGCTCCTCAACAAGATCCTGTTGTAAATGATGGCAATATTTTTGATGCTCCAGTTGTTAGGGAAAATACTGATCCAAAACCTGCTGTACAACAAGAGATGACTCAAAGTTCTGTTGAAAGTGGTGTTGTTGATTTGGATGAATTTATGATTAAATCGCAAGAGATATATGATAGAACTAAATCTGCTGTAGAGGAAGTATTGTTAAAATCACAGAGAGAGCAAATGAATTTGGCTATGCAGATGATGAAGAATTTACAACAATTAAAAGCAGATAATGCGGCTTACTCTAGTGCAATTGATCAAGTAGTTAATGATGCAAGTTTTAAAAAGGTAGCTTAATCGATGGAAGAAAAAGTTAGTCCTTCTCAAGAATGTTTAAATAAAATATCTAAACTTCAAAAGTTTGTTAGCATTAAAAATGAGGCATTAAATGAAGCACTTCAATTGGCTCATAAGTCTCAGAATGATGCGAAAGTTGCAGTAGAAAGACAAAAGGCTGCTGAAACTACATTGAGTCAGGCAATTCAAAATTATAATTCTGATGCGGATGGCGGAAAAGCAGAAGATTTTGCTTATAAGTTAAAAAATTAAAGACCTCGGTCTTTTTTTTATTTTATTAAATATAATTTACTGGTGAATAATTGTGAAAAACGTTATTAATAATTTTTATAAATTATTTCCAGCTAAATTGTATACTGTAGATAATGGATTTCATTTTTTTGTTAAGGATTATGAATATTTATTTTTGTTATATAATGGTGATATAAGTAATCTTAATGTTTTAGCTGATGTTTCAAATAGACTTTATTATAAAAAAGTTTATGTTAATACAGTTGTTCCAACTGTTGATGGTAATTTGTTTGTTGAAGTGGATGGCGAAAATTATGTTTTATTGAGAATTAATGCGGCTTTGAGAGATAATTATAATTTAAATGATGTCTCTAAATTTAATTATTCACTTAGTAGTTATAATTATAATTTGAATATTAAACCTTGGTATTTGGCATGGAGTGATAAAGTAGATTTGCTCGAAAATTCTATAACTGATTTAAATAAAGAATATCCATTATTACAAGAAGTCTTTCCTTATTATGTGGGTATGGCAGAAAACGCAATAAGTTATTGTAAAGATGTGTTTTTAAAAGAAGATAAATTGTTAATAACTATTAATCATAATAGGGTGGGTGTTGATAATACTTTTTTGTATTTATACAACCCTTTAACATTTACTTTTGATTATGATGTTCGAGATATTGCAGAATATATAAAAAATGAATTTATTTTTCATTCTTTGGACTTTAATGAGGTTGAAGAACTTTTAAAGAATTATAAGTTTTCTAGATCTAGTCTGATGCTTCTTTTTGCTAGATTAATGTATCCTTCTTATTTTTTTGACTTGTGTAAACTTATTCTTGAGGAAGAAAAAGATGAAAATGTTTTAGATAAGGTTATTTTAAAGGCTGAAGAGTATGAGGATTTGTTAAATGATGTGTATTTTCTAATAAGAAAATATTATGATGTTCCTAAAATAGATTGGTTAATTAGAAAATTTTCTTAATAAAAAAATCTCTTTATTAAGAGATTAGACTTTTTTAAATGGTCGGGAAGACAGGATTTGAACCTGCAACCACTCGGTCCCAAACCGAGTGCTCTACCAAATTGAGCCACTTCCCGTTTATGGCGTCCCCAAGAGGAGTCGAACCCCTAACCTTTTGATCCGTAGTCAAACGCTCTATCCAGTTGAGCTATGAGGACAACACTCTTAGGTTAAATTTGAATTGCATTAATATTATATACACATTCAAATAAAAATTGCAAGCATTTTGTAAAAAATCGTGATATAATGTATGTGTGATTGGTTTATGAGTAATATTAAAGTAGGAGATATTGTTAAAGGCCAAATAACTGGGATTACAGTTTATGGGGTTTTTGTTAGTTTGATGGATGATTATACGGGAATGGTTCATATTTCTGAAGTTTCAAATAAGTTTATAAGAGATTTAAATAGCAAGTTTAAAATAGGAGATATTATTAATGTTAAGGTTATGGAAATTGATGAAAACAAGAGTCAGGTAAAATTGTCAATTAAGCAAATCGATTATAATGTAGAACCAACTTTATCAAAAATTCCTGAAAATGGTCAAGGTTTTAAATTACTTGAAGAAAATCTTCCTGTTTGGACAAAAGAGAAAATGGAAGAATTAGTTGCAAAATAATGATAAAATTTGCTGGTTATGCTTGACATCAAAATACTAAAATGTTATATTTATAAACGTCAACAAGTAATGGGCGATTAGCTCAGTTGGTTAGAGCATCTGCCTTACAAGCAGAGGGTCGGGAGTTCGAGTCTCTCATCGCCCACCATTATTTGCCGAAATAGCTCAATTGGTAGAGCAACTGACTTGTGGGATAGGGTACTTGGTACTTTTGAACTATCTTGCACCCTTGTTTGGAAACATTCAAGGTGGACACCGCTAATTCGGGGAAACCTAATTAAATTTGAAAGGGGAGTTTATGTATTGTGCTTTTTGTGGTAAATTTACTAAAAATTTAAAATTTTGTAGTAATTTGTGTCAAAAAGAGTATGAATACAAAAACTATATTTCTGAATGGAAGAATGGTTTAAAAAAATGGTCTTCGAGGAAGATATCAAATTTCATTATACATTCACAGATACTTATTTGAAAAATATAATAATAAATGTGCTATTTGTGGATGGGGAGAAATTAATAAGTTCAGTGGAAAAATCCCATTGGAAATTGAACATATCGATGGAAATTATTTAAACAATTCAGAGGAAAACCTTATTCTTTTATGTCCTAATTGTCATTCTTTGACTTGCACTTATAAAGGTGCAAATAGAGGAAATGGTCGTAAGGATAGAAAAAGATATAGTTTATATGGCAATCCCGAGCTAGATGAAAATCGAGTGTAGAGACTTTATACGGTGTACCTAAATTATTTATAATATGGTAAAGAGAAAGTCCAGACTACAAACACTTTAGTGGTAGTGAAAACTATAGTAGTATGAATCAGTAGGTTACGGGTTCGATTCCTGTTTTCGGCACCATTTTTATGGGGAGATAGCGAAGTGGTCAAACGCGGCAGACTGTAAATCTGTTCCTTCGGGTTCCATGGTTCGAATCCATGTCTCCCCACCACTTAGATTATTGCCTCGTAGCCAAGTGGTAAGGCACAAGACTTTGACTCTTGCATTCGTTAGTTCGAATCTAACCGAGGCAACCACTTTTTAGTTATGACCCGCTAGCTCAGTCGGTAGAGCATTTGACTTTTAATCAAAGGGTCTGGAGTTCGAATCTCCAGCGGGTCACCATTTTATTTATGTTATAGATGCCTCGGTGGCGGAATAGGTAGACGCAAGGGACTTAAAATCCCTCGAGTATTAAAGCTCGTGCCGGTTCGACTCCGGCCCGAGGCACCAACTATATGGAGGAATACCCAAGTCTGGTTGAAGGGACCGGTCTTGAAAACCGGGAGGTCGGGAAACCGGCGCAGGGGTTCGAATCCCTTTTCCTCCGCCATTAATGTAATATCGCGGGATGGAGCAGTCTGGTAGCTCGTCGGGCTCATAACCCGAAGGTCGTTGGTTCAAATCCAGCTCCCGCAACCAATGGTTCCGTGGTGTAGCGGTTATCACACTCGCCTGTCACGCGAGGGATCGCGGGTTCAATTCCCGTCGGAACCGCCATTCGGTTTCATAGCTCAGTCGGTAGAGCACAAGACTGAAAATCTTGGTGTCGTTGGTTCGATTCCAACTGAAACCACCATGACGTTTGTAAAGTCCATTTTTTAGGACTTTTTTAATTTATGACTTTCTATTTTACAATTTATAAAAATACTCTCTAGTGAGAGTATTGTTTTTTATAATTTCAAATAGGCAAAAAGTTTAGATTGTTGATAAAACTATCAAAAATCTAAACCTCCAATAATATTTTAACATATCTTAGAAAAAATATAAACAT
>CALVQQ010000010.1 GCA_944358255.1 uncultured Bacilli bacterium
CATTCTTTTATTAATGAAATTTGTCTTGCATTAGATAAATATGTATAGTCGCTGTTTGCAATTTTATCTAATTTAAATTTTGAAATTATTGCTTGTTTTAATTCATCTATTCCTTTATTTTCTTTTACTGATATGTTAAGTATTTTGTATTTTTTTAAGCCTTCAAATTCTATTTTTGATTCTAAATCTATTTTGTTTAATAAGATTATTACATCTTTTTTATTTGTTTTTCTTAAAATATCTTTATCCATTTTTGTTAAACTTTTACTGTTGTCTAAAAGAACTAATAATAAATCAGCTGTTTCTAGTATTTCATAACTTTTTTTAACACCTATTTGTTCAACATAATTTTCTGTTTCCCTAATTCCTGCTGTATCTATAAAATTTATTTCTATTCCATTTAGAATTATTGTTCCTTCAACAATGTCTCTAGTGGTTCCTTCTATGTCTGTAACTATTGCTTTTTCCTCATTAATTAGTAAGTTTAACAAGCTACTTTTACCTACATTTGGTTTTCCTAATATGCCAACTTTTATTCCATTTTTTATTATTTTTCCATTTTTGCTTTGGTCTATTATTGTCTGTAATTTTTTTTCTATTTCTTTTATTTCTTTTTTTATTATTTTGTTTGTAATTATTACTGCATCTTCGTATTCTGGATAGTCTATGTTTACCTCGATGTTTGCTATAATTGATAATATTTTACTTCTTAGGTCTTTGATTAATTTTGATATTGTTCCATCAATTCCTTTTAAACTCATTTTTCTTGCTGATTCTGTTTTAGATGAAATTAAGTCTTGAACTGATTCGGCTTCTATTAAATCAACTCTTCCATTTAAATATGCGCGTTTTAAAAATTCACCTGGTTCTGCTAAACGAGCTCCTGAAGATAACATTATTTCTAATATTTTATTTGTTGTTGCAATTCCACCATGACAATTTATTTCCACTACATTTTCTTTAGTGTATGTTTTTGGGGCTTTAAATACTGAAACTAATACTTCATCTATTATTTCTTGTTTGTCTATTATGTGTCCATAGTTTATAGTGTTTGATTCTACTCTTGTTAAGTCTTTTCCTTTAAAGTGTTTGTTAACAATGTTAATGGAATTTGATCCACTTAATTTTATTATATTTATTGCACTTTCACCTAATGCTGTTCCTATTGCAACTATAGTATCTTCCATAGTTTTTCCCTCTTTCTTTCGTGTGTGATTATACCATGTAAAGGTTGATATGTAAACTTTTTACATGCTTTTTTATTTCCTGGGAAATAAAAAACTTCATTATTTTGAAGTTTTTGTATTTATTTTATTCTTTTTATTTCTTAAAAATAGGTAAACCTTTGGGAAATAATTAATTAATACCTTTTTGGCTACTCCCATACTTTTGACTTTTATCATTTTGAAAAATGATAATGTTCTTCTTGGTGTTAATGGCCCAGTTACCCAGAAATCTAACCATTTTTCGTATGCTCTTCTAAATTTTGTATCTTTTTTAAAACACCATCTGTATCTCTTAACATAGTACATAAAGTAATCTCTTATGAATATTACTTGATGATCCGGAAATTGTGGTTGCTTAATGTATACTTGCGTTTTTGGAGTTATTTCTCTTAAAAATCCTGCATCTTCGGCTGTTTTCTTTAAAATTGTCATAGGATATGGATAAAATATATTTGGAATAATTTGGTCACTTTGTAGTCTTGCATTTAATTTTATTGTTTCTAGTGCTTTGTGTATATCTTCATATGGCAAACCAATTATATTATAAGTTAATACAGTTATTTTGTATTTTTTAAACCATTTTGAGCAATTTATCATTTGTTCGTCAGTAGTGTATCTATGTAAATATTTTTGTCTAATTTCTTTATTTCCTGATTCTAGACCAATATCTATTGTGTAACAACCTGCTTCTTTCATTCTTCTTACTGTGTCTTCTGTTACTATGTCAAATCTTAAATTACATGTAAATGGTAAATGTATTTCTTTTGTATATAAATCTATAAATTTATCAAACCATTCTGGAAACATATTAAATATAGCATCTCTAAAGAATATGTATTTTATATTTGGATATTGCTTTAACACATTTTTAATTAATTCAATACTTTTTTCGGGACTCCTAAATCTAGCATATTTTGCTTTGTTTGGATATATATTTCTAAATTGACTATTGCCGCAGTAAGTGCATGAATATATGCATCCTCTACTTAACATAATTAATGCTGTGTTAACTTTAGTTGTATCTAAATTTTTATAATCAAATAAATTTATATCTGGAAAAGGTAACTCGTCAAGATTTTCAATTAAAGGTCTAACTGGATTTTTAATTATTTCTTTTCCTTTTTTAAAGTAAAAACTTTCTATATCATAATAATCCTTACCATCACGCATTCTGTTCATTAATTCTAATATTGGATATTCGCCTTCTCCAACACAAACGGCATCAAGATTATCTACTTCTATACATTCATCTGGCACTAGGATTGGATGATATCCACCCATAAAGGTAAATAAATCCGGTCTTTCTTCTTTTGTCCATTTTAATAAATCTTTTACGTATTCAAATGCTGTTGTTCTTGTACTAAAACCTATTAAATCTGCATCTTTATATTTATTTAAATGTTCTTTAAATTCTTTTTCATCAAATTCATGATTAATATGTATTAGTGATACCTTATAACCACCTTGTTTTATTACAGCTGATATAGATGCTAACCCTTCGCTATAACTTCCTCCACTACTTCTTTTTGATGCATCTCCTTCAAGATAATCAGGATACACTAATACTAAATGTAATTGCTTTTTACTTTTTTTTACTGAATTTGAATTTTTTTCTTTTTTGTTCATTTTGTCACTCCCTTACTTATTAATATAACATAAAAAAAGTCTTATTAACAGACTATTTTTCATTTTTATCTTTATATTTTATTACTATATACCTATTTGGTTCTTCCCCTTCACTTTCTGTTTTTATGTAATCAAATTTGCTTAATGCATTGTGAATTTCTCTTCTTTCATATGAATTCATAGGATCTAATTTAACTGATACTTTTGATAATGTTACTTCCCTAGCTATTTTTTTAACATCTCTTATTAAAAAATGTAATTGTTTAGATTTATAATTTTCAATATCAATTACAATATTTGTTTTGATATTAATTTTTTTAAAAATAACTTGTTTTAAATATGTTTGGATTAAATTTAATATTCTGCCTTTCTTTCCTATTAGCATTGAATTATTATTTGAATATATGTTATATGATATTAAATTATCTCTTATTTTTGTTTCTATTTGACATTCTATTCCAATGTTTTCTATTATATTTTCTAATATTTCTTTTCCTAATTCTGCAACATCTTTTACTTTAACTATTTCTACTACTTTCTTTTTCGTTTTTAATAAACCAATTTTTTCTTCTGTGACCCTATAAAAAATTTCTTTTTCGTCTAAATTTAATTCTTTTAATGCTTCTTCTAAAATTTCTTTTTCGTTTTTACCTTTATATAAATATTTTTCCATTTATTTCACTCCCTACTTATTTGTTAGCAATTTTTTTTGAATAATATTTTGAATTACTGCAAAACCACTACTTACTATCCAATAAAAAGCTAGCGCTGTAGGTAATCCAAATGACATTATTGCTATGAAACCTACCATAAATTTATTCATAATATTCATTTGTTTTGCTTGCATTACATCCATACTTATGTTATTCATGTTTCTAAATGATAAATATGTTGTTATTAAAATTAATAATACAATTATTATATAGTAGTAGTTTCCGGATGATATTCCTTCCCATGGCGTTGTTCCTAAATGAAATATCCATAATTTTTCTTCAAATATAACCGGAACTCTTTGAATTGCTTCTAAAAATGCAAATAATATTGGTAATTGTATAAATGCAATTAAACAACTTGATACAGGACTAATATTATATTTTTTATAAATTAACATCATTTCTTGACTTTTCATCATCATTGATTGTTGATCAGTTTTATTTCTATATTTTTTTTCAAGTTTATCTAGTTCTGGCTTTGCTTTTTTCATATTTTCACTCATTGCCATTGTTTTTTTACTAATTGGCAACAATATTAATCTTAATAAAATGCCTAACAACATTATTGCAATTCCATAATTTTTTACTATTTTTCCTAAATTGATTATTAACCATGCTAATGGTTTTACAAAAATTGATGTCCACAGTCCTTCATATCCACCATCAGTTATTTTAAAATCTTCGCATGTTGATAATTTTGTTATATCAATATTAGTTTCTTTTTTATTATTTATATATACTTGTTTTACTTCTTCGGTTGTCGGCTGACATAATATATTTTTTGTGTATTGTTTTTCACTTTCGCTATCTATAAAACTTTTTGTACAACCAGTCGCTATAAATAATATTGTTATTAATAACATAATAATCTTTTTCATTTTATCTCCTTTATTTGACTAATTATTTCTTTTTCAATCTCATTATAATTTAGTTCTAATAAATTGTTTCTTATTATTATAACATAGTCTTTGTTAAAACAAAGTTTATTTTTCATTAAAATATCTTTTAGTTGCCTTTTAATTTTATTTCTTAATACTGCTTTTCCTATTTTTTTACTTACTGATATGCAATACCTGTTATTTTCTAATTTGTTGTTTTGATAAAAAATTAAAAAATATTTATTACTTTTTTTTTGACCGGTTTTAATAATTTTTTCAATTTCTATATTCTTTTTTATGATGTAGTTTTTATTCATAATATTCACCGCTGTTATGATTATACAAAAAAAACTACTTTTTTTAAAGTAGTTTGTTATTTTACTAATGTTTTTCTGCCTTTTTTTCTTCTTGTTGTTAACACGTTGCTATTTTTTCTAGCCATAAATCCTTGTTTTTTTACTTTTTTTAAATTTTTCTTTGCCTTTGGTGTTATTTTCATAGTTTGCCTCCTTAATCGCATTAATTATATAAAATACAATTTACTTTGTCAATAAAATAATGTTTTTTTAAATTTTTTACCATTATTTTTTGTTATTAACAGTTAATTTGTTAATAGTTTTACTTATTTTTATTTATTTTATATATTATTTTTACTTATTAACTCTTATGTTGATAAATATACTATCACTTATTAACTTGTTAATAGTAAAATTGTTAATAATGTTGATAACTTATATAAATTATTATAAAATAATAAAAAATTATGTTATTAAGTTGTTAATAACTGTGTTTATTGTTAAAATTAAGAAAAAAGTGCTATTAAATTTTAAAAAAATGATTTACAATTATGTTGAAAGGTACTTGTTTAGGGTGGTTTTATGAGTAAAAGTGAAATTTGGGATAAATTCTTAAAACTTATAATTACTAAAATTTCTAGTATTTCTTTTCAAACATGGTTTAAAGATTTAAAGTTATTAGATATTAATGATGATAAAATTACTTTGACAGTTCCTTTTGAAGCTCAAAAGAATCAATTAATTAATTTATATTTAGAACTAATTGAGGATATTTTTTCTGAAATTATTGGATTTTCTCAAACGGTAGATATAATTTTAGAGAGTGAAGGTAAAATTAATTTAAATAATGATGTTGATAACTATGATGTTATTAACATGGATGAGGATGTTCAAAATAAGGATTTAAACGAAGACTATAAATATTATTCTAATTTTAATCAAAAATACACATTTGAAAATTTTATAGTTGGTGATTCTAATAGATTTGCATATAGTAGTGCTTTGGCAGTTGCTGAAAAACCTGGTAAACTGTATAATCCTTTATTTTTGTATGGCAAAAGTGGATTAGGTAAAACTCATTTAATGCACGCAATTGGAAATTATTTGCTACAACATTCAAATAAAAAAGTTCTATATATAACTAGTGAACAGTTTATAAATGAATTTATAAATTTGACTAAAGATAGTGGAAATAAAGAAGACAATTTGAATTATATTGAATTATTTAAAAGTAAATATCGTGATATAGACGTTTTAATGATTGATGATATTCAATTTTTAGTTGGAGCAGTTAAAACTCAACAAGAATTTACTAATACTTTTAATAGTTTATATTATGATGAAAAACAAATTGTTATTTGTTCCGATAGAAGTGTTGATGATTTAAAATTGTTTGAAGAAAGATTAAAGACTAGATTTAATTGGGGACTAAAGGCTATTATTTCAGTTCCTGAATTTGATCTAAAAGTTAAAATTATAAAAAATAAAATTAAAAGTGGAGATTTAATAATTGATTTAGATGATAGCATTATTGATTTTATTGCTGCAAATTGTGGTAGTGATGTTAGAAACTTGGAAGGCGCTATTACTAGATTACATGCTTTTTCTGCTATTATGAATATTAAAAAGTTATCACTAGATGATGCAAGGGAAGCTTTAAAAGATTATACAAATAATTCTATTTATGCTCCTAATACGGTTGAGAAAATTCAAAACATAGTAGCATTATTTTTTAATTTGCATATAGAAGACTTAAAAGGCAAAAGGCGAAGTAAGGTTATAGCTAACGCTAGAATGATTGCAATGTATTTATGTAGAACAATGACTGAGGAAACGTATCCTAGAATTGGTTTGGAGTTTGGTGGAAGGGATCATTCAACTGTAATACATGCTTATGAAAAGATAAGTAAAGATTTGAAAACAAATTCTGAACTTGATAAAATTATAGGTGAGTTAAAGAAAAAAATATGTGAATAAATATTAGTTATTAACAACTTAATTTATAACTGATTCTCCATATTTTAAGTAAATTTTAAGTGTTATTAACATTATCAACAATGATAATATTAATATATATAAAGAAAGGATTGATTTAAATGAAATTCAAAATTAAAAAAAATATTTTATTAGAAGGATTAAATAATGTTAGCAAAGCTTTATCAAGCAGAAATATTATTCCTGTATTAAATGGGATATTGTTTGAATTAAACAAAGAAGGTTTATCTTTAATGGCTACAGATAATGATTTGACTATTAAAACTTTTATAAAAAAAGAAAATATAATAAAAATAGAAAGTGAAGGTAAGATTGTTATTATTGGAAGATACATTTTAGATATAGTTAGAAAATTACCTTTTGATGAACTTGAAATTGAGGATATAGATGGAGGCAAAGCAATAATATCAACACCTAATGCTAAATATAATTTAAATTGTTTTGATATAAATGATTTTCCTAAAGTTGATATTACTGAAAATGACAAACCAATTAAATTATTATCCGGAAAATTTAAAGAGATAGTTAACCAAACTGTATTTTCTACATCAACACAAGAAAGCAGGCCTTTATTAACAGGTATTAATTTGAAAATAGTTGGAGACTTGCTTGAAACTGTTGCTACTGATTCTTATAGATTATCTAAAAAAATTGTTAAATTGGGAAAAGATATAAATAATAATATAAATATTGTAATCCCAGCTAAAAATGTAATCGAGTTAATTAAAATTTTAGAAAATGAAGAAAGTGAATTGGTTTTATATTGTTTTAGTAATAAAATTTTATTTAAATATGAAAATATTTTATTTCAATCAAGTTTGTTAAATGGTACATATCCAAATACCGATACTTTAATTCCAACGAATTTTGAAACAAAATTATTAGTAAATTTAACTGATTTTTATGATGTTGTTGATCGCGCGTCACTTTTAAGTCAAGTAAAAGATAAAAATATTATTCAACTTGAAATTAAAGATAATAATATAATTATTACTAGTTCTAGTCCAGAAATAGGAAAAGTTGAAGAGGTTATGGCAATTAAAATTTTATCAGGATCTAATATGAAAATTTCTTTTAGTGCTAAATATATGATGGATGCATTGAAGAGTTTTGTTTCTGAAGAGGTTATAATAATGTTGAACGGAGAAATAAAACCAATCATTATTAAAGAAACTGAAGAAGGGGATTTAACTCAATTAATTTTGCCAATTAAAACATACTAATTAAAAAAAAGAAAAAATTCTTTTTTTTTGACAAAATTCGACAAATTTTGACATCGCTTTATGATATAATTAGAGTATTAATTTCAAAAAGGGGGTGATAATATGGATTATGAAATTAATAATGAAACGCTTTATATTTGTTCATTAGGCAATAAAAAAAGTAAAATTTATGAGTCAAATAATGAATATGAGGTAAACTTAAATGCAAGTAAAGTTATTGAACATAGTTGTGAATATTTTGGTTCCACAATGGAAGGTCGACAATTAGGAACAAAAGCTTTAATTGGAGTAACTCATAAATCTCCAATATATATTGAAGAAAGTTCTAATATTATATTTTTTCCGTTAAATTCGCCAAGAAATGAAAATTGTTCATGGGTTAGTTTTAATAATATTTTAAGTTATAAACAGGGTAAAGACCAGAAATCAACTATTATTAAATTTAAAAATGGCAAAGAATTAGAAGTATTAGCAAGTATTGGTACAGTAACTAATCAAATTTTGCGCTCTTCAAGGTTACAAGTTGTATTAAATGATAGAAAACAAAGAATTTGATAGAAATTAGAACATATTTGTGATATAATTATTAATAGGTATAGGTGTACTCGTATACCTATTATTTAATTTGTACGGGGCAAAAGAGGTTTTAAAATGAATATTACTGACTTAGAGTTAACAAATTTTAGAAATTATAAAAGATTTAAATTATGTAATTTAAAACAATTAAACATAATAATTGGTAATAATGGAATTGGAAAAACAACAATTTTAGAAGCAATATATGTATTATGTTTAGCTAGAAGTTTTAAAACAAATTTAGAATTGAATCTTATTAATATTAATGAAGATTATCTTAAAATAAAAGGAAATATATTAAATGATGTTAAGTCTATAAAATTGGAATATTTATTAACAAAATCTGGAAAAAAAACAAAAATAAATGGAAAATTAAAAAAGAGAATTAGTGATTTTATAAGTCAATATAAAGTTGTTTTGTATGCTCCTGATGAAATAAAATTTATTAAAGATTCTCCCAGTAGTAGAAGAAGTTATATAAATATAAGTATATCTCAAATAAATAAACCTTATATCAAACTATTAAATGATTATAATTTTTTAATAAAAAATAAAAACGATTATTATAAAAAATTATATATAAATTCTTTTATTGACGAGTCTTATTTAGATATTTTAGATAATAAAATTTCTGAATTAGGTTATGAAATTTATAAAATTAGAAAATCTTATATCGATAATATTAATAAATATTTAAAAAAAATAGTAAAAAAAATGAATATTGCTGATGATTTATCTATTAATTATATTTCGCAATATAATGGTTTGAATGAAAAGACTTTTCTTGAATTGTTAAAAAAAAATAGAAAAGGGGAGATTCAATATGGAATTACTAAAACAGGTATTCATAGAGATGATTTTGAATTTTTAATAAAAAAACAAAATGTTAGAGATTATTGTTCTCAAGGTGTTCAAAAAATGGTTATGCTATCGTTTAAACTTGCTGAATTAGATGTTTTAATTAAAGAGTATTTTGAGGAACCAATTTTATTACTAGATGATTTGTTTAGCGAATTAGATGAAGTAAATCAAAATACAATTTTGGATAGTTTAAATAAAAATATTCAAGTTTTTATAACTACAACAGATGTTAATAACATAAAGAAAAAAATATTAAAAAATGCAAAAATTATAGATTTAGATGGGATGGTAGATGTATGAAAAGTGATAATTACGGAGTTGAATCAATTCAAGTTTTAGAAGGATTAGAAGCAGTTAGAAAAAGACCTGGTATGTATATTGGAACTACTGGAGAAAGAGGTTTGCATCATTTAGTATGGGAAATTGTTGATAATGCTGTTGATGAATCATTAGCTGGATTTTGTGATGATATAGAAATTGTAATTAATACTGATGAATCTGTTACTGTCAAGGATGATGGTAGGGGTATTCCTACTGGTATACATCCTAAAACTGGAATTTCTACTGTTGAAACTATTTTTACTGTTCTTCATGCTGGTGGTAAATTTGGTGGCGGAGGATATAAAGTAAGTGGTGGGCTTCATGGTGTTGGAGCAAGTGTTGTAAATGCTTTAAGTAGTTGGTTAGAAGTTAGAATTTATCAAAATGAAAACGTATATTTTGAAAGATTTGAAAATGGTGGTCATTCTGTAAAACCGTTAGAAATAATAGATACATGTGATAAAAATAGAACAGGAACTGTTGTAACTTTTAAACCTGATCCAGAAATTTTTAAAGAAACTACTATATTTGATTATGACACATTAAAAAATCGTGCTAGGGAATTAGCATTTTTGAATAAAGGACTCAGAATTAAACTTATAGATTTGAGACACGATAAAAGTGAAGAATTCTTGTATAATGGTGGGGTTATTGAATATGTAAGAATGTTAAATGGAAATAAAAAGCCTATTCATGATTCAATTATTTATATTGAAGGAAGCGAATCTGATATTGAAATAGAAGTTGCATTGCAGTACAATGATGGCTATTCCTCAAATATTTATTCTTTTACCAATAATATAAATACTCTTGAAGGTGGAACTCATGAAGATGGAGTTAAAATGGCTTTGTCGAGAATTATTAATAATTATGCGAAAAAAAATAATTTTATTAAGGCTAATGAAGATAGTTTGTCTATAGATGATGTTAAAGAGGGAATAACTATGATTATTTCTTGTAAACATCCTGATCCTCAATTCGAGGGTCAAACTAAGACAAAGTTGGGTAATGTTGAGGTAAAAAAGATTGCATCTAATATTTTTGGTAATGGTCTTGAAAAGTTTTTATTAGAAAATCCAAATGAAGCAAAAATTATTATTGAAAAGGCAATGTTAGCTAGTAGAGCTAGGATGGCTGCGAAAAAAGCAAGAGAATTGACTAGAAGAAAAAGTGATTTGGATGTTGTTAATTTTGGAGGAAAACTTGTTGATTGTAAGGAAAAAGATCCGTCAGTCTGCGAAATTTTTTTGGTCGAAGGTGATAGTGCCGGTGGTTCTGCTATAAAAGGTAGAGATAGTATGACTCAAGCAATTTTGCCATTAAGAGGAAAGATTTTAAATGTTGAAAAAGCTAGAATTGATAGAGCTTTAAGTAATGAAGAAATTAGAACAATAATTACAGCTTTTGGCACTGGAATTGGTAATGATTTTGATATTAGCAAGTTAAGATATAATAAAATTATTATTATGACCGATGCTGATGTTGACGGCTCACATATTAGAGTTCTTTTGTTAACATTATTTTATAGATTTTTTAGGCCAATTGTTGAACAGGGTCATGTCTATGCTGCTCAACCGCCATTGTATTGTATTAAACATGGTAAGACTATTAAATATGTACTAAATGAAGAAGAAAGAGATGAGTATTTATCAACTTTAAATGCTAATACGAAGTATGATATTATGCGTATGAAAGGTTTAGGTGAAATGGATGCTGAAGAACTCAATGAAACAACAATGGATATTGAAAAAAGAGTATTGAGAAAAATTACAGTTGATGATGTAATTGCAGCAGATGCTTCTTTTTCTAAATTAATGGGAGAAGAAGTTGAACCTAGAAAGAAATTTATTGAAGAAAACGCAATATATGCGCAGAATTTAGATATATAGGAGGTACATTATGGATCATACTAGGGATAGGTTGGAAGAAAATAATATTGTAAATGAAATTGAAACGTCATTTTTAGAGTATTCTATGAGCGTTATCGTTTCGCGTGCTTTACCTGATTTAAGAGATGGACTTAAACCTGTACATAGAAGAATTTTGTATTCTATGTATGAATCTGGTTATACACCTGATAAACCGCATAAAAAATCAGCTAGAATAGTTGGAGATGTTATGGGTAAATATCATCCTCATGGTGACTCTTCTATATATGAAGCAATGGTGAGAATGGCTCAAGATTTTAACTATAGGTATATGTTGGTAGATGGTCATGGTAATTTTGGTAATATTGAGGGATATGGCGCAGCAGCAATGCGTTATACTGAATCAAGGTTATCTAAAATATCTCTTGAATTACTAAGAGATATTGGTAAAAATACTGTTGATTTTGAACCAAACTTTGATGAATCTGAAAAAGAACCTAAAATTTTACCGTCAAGATTTCCAAATATTTTGGTTAATGGTACTATGGGAATTGCTGTGGGTATGGCAACAAATATTCCTCCACATAATTTGGGTGAAGTTATTGATGGTTGTATAGCATATATTGATAATCCGGATATTGATGTTCTTGGTTTAATGCAATATATTAAAGGTCCGGATTTTCCAACTGGTGCAATTATATTAGGTAATAGTGGAATTAAACAAGCTTATGAAACTGGAAGGGGTTCGATAACTTTAAGAAGTAAAGCAACTATAGAAGAAAAAAATGGCAAACATTTAATCGTTATAGATGAAGTTCCATATGGAGTTAATACTTTGGAATTGAAAAATAAAGTAGCTGAATTAGTTCATAATAAGACAATTGATGGCATTTCTGATTATCATACTGATTTAAAAAATGGTGTTAAAATTACTATAACTTTAAAAAAAGATGCAAATCCTCAGGTTGTTTTAAATAATTTATATAAACATACAGCATTTCAATCTAATTTTGGAATTATTTTCTTGATGTTAGATAATGGTGTTCCAAAAACCTTAGGTTTAAAAGATATAATTTCAAAATATATTGATTATCAAAAAGAAATAATAATTCGTAGAACTAGATTTGACTTAGAAAAAAATGAAAAAAGAGTTCATATTTTAGAAGGTTTAAAAATAGCATTAGATAATATTGACGAAGTTATAAAAATCATAAAAGAGTCTAAGAGTGATTTGATAGCAAAAGAAAAATTGATGTCGCGTTTTGAACTCAGTGAAATACAAGCTGATAGTATTTTAGAAATGAAATTGCGCCGTTTGACTGGTTTGGAACGTGATAAAATTGAAAATGAACTTGCAGAATTATTGAAAGAAATAGATCGATTGAGAGCAATCTTAGCTAGTGAAAAGTTAGTTGAAGGTATTATTAAAGACGAGTTAACTGAAATAAAGAACAAATATTCTGATTCTAGACGTACTATGATAGATATGAGTGCTATTGAATACATAGAAGATGAATCACTTATTCCTGATGAAAATATTGTTTTAACAATAACTAATAAAAATTATATAAAGAGAGTTAATAGTGATATTTACAAAACACAAAATCGTGGTGGAGTCGGAGTTAAAGGTATGACGACTAACGATGAAGATTTTGTTGAACAAATTATTAATTTGAATACTCATGATTATGTTCTATTTTTCTCAAATAAAGGTAAAGTATATAGATTAAAAGGTTATGAAATTCCTGAATTTAGTAGAATATCTAAAGGTCTACCAATAGTAAATTTATTACCAATTGAAAAAGATGAAGTTATTAACACAATTCTTGTTTTAGAAAAAAATACTACTTATCAACATTTAATTTTTGCAACTAAAAATGGTTTGGTAAAAAAGACAAATATCAGTGAATTTGATAACATACGAAAAAATGGAAAATTAGCTATAACTTTGAGGGAAAAAGACGAATTAATAGCTGTTAGAAAATCTAAGAAAGATGACAAAATCCTTATGTGTTCATCAAATGGTAGAATGGTTAAATTTAGTGAAAGTGAATTACGAACTATGGGAAGAAGTGCTTCTGGTGTAAGAGGAATAAATTTGACTAACGATTTATGTGTAGGATTAGAGGTTGCCACTGACTCAATGCAGGCATTAGTAGTTACGAAAAATGGTTATGGTAAAAAAACGACTATTAGCAGTTATAGGGAAACTAAACGAGGAAGCAAAGGTGTTAAAACCATAAAAATTACTGAAAAAAACGGCATTATTATTGGATTTAAAACCGTACATGATGGTCTTGATCTGATGATTATAACAAAAAATGGTATCATTATAAGAATAGATGTTAATAATATTTCATTAATGGGTAGAGTTACTCAGGGAGTTAAGTTAATAAATGTAAAAAATGATAATTTTGTAACTTCTATAGCATTGGTAGAAAAGGAAGAAAATTAAAATGTTCCACGTGGAACATTTTAATTTTTTAAAAAAATACATTATTTTTCTATATAATAATTTCAATGTTCCACGTGGAACATTGAATAAAAAAATATAATAGGCAATCATAAAGTAAAAATATATTTGATATCAAATTAATTATTTATTTTAAATAAAAGAGTAAAAGAAGATTAATGTTCCACGTGGAACATTAATCATTTTATATTTGATTATAAATAAAATTTTAAAAATACGCGTTATGATATTGATTAATAATAAAGTTTTTAAACATATAACAATGTTCCACGTGGAACATTGGCATTTTATTAAATTTATATTATAATTAAATTGTGCAACACATAGCATGGAATTAGGTCAGGATTGGAAAATAGCAGCCTTAACATTAACTATGTGTGTGCACTTTTTTTAGGAGTAAAAATGAATTATTTTGAAATGTTATTAAAATTAACTAAAAAAGCTTATAAAAAAAATGAAGTTCCGATAGCAGCTTTAATTGTCTACAATAATAAAGTGATTTCAAAAGCGTATAATAAAAGGCATAATCAACATGATGTCTTGGGGCATGCTGAAATTTTAGCTATAAAAAAAGCAACAAAAAAATTAAAAACTTGGCATTTGACTGGATGTGATTTGTATGTAACTGTTGAACCTTGTAATATGTGTAAAAGTGTTATTAATGAAGCTAAAATAAATGAAGTTTACTATTTCTTAAAAAATAATAAAATTAAACATTTTAAAACAAAATATTCATTTGTCGATACAAAAAATAGTTATTTATTTAAAAAAAATATACAAAGTTTTTTTAAGAATAAAAGATAAAATATGTTATAATTTAATTGGAGTTGATGATATGGCATATGTAGCATTATATCGTAAGTATAGACCAAAAAATTTTGATGATGTTATTGGCCAAAAGATTACAGTTGAAATACTAAGAAATAGTATTATTAATAATAAGATTTCACATGCTTATTTGTTTAATGGACCACGTGGTACTGGAAAAACAAGCGTAGCAAAAATTTTTTCTAGATCTGTTAATTGTTCGAACATTAAAAATGGGAGTGCCTGTGGTACATGTGAATCGTGTAAAAAAATTCAAGAAAATGATGTTGACATTATAGAAATAGACGCGGCCAGTAATAATGGCGTTGAAGAAATTAGAGAAATAAGATCAAAGGTTAAGTTACTTCCTACGGTTGCTAAATATAAGGTTTATATTATTGATGAAGTTCATATGTTATCAACAGGTGCTTTTAATGCATTATTAAAAACCTTAGAAGAACCACCGGCACATGTCATTTTTATATTAGCAACTACGGAGATTCACAAGATTCCGCTTACAATTTTATCTAGATGTCAAAGATTTGACTTTAATAAAGTTAATAGCGAAGAAATGTTTGCTAAATTAAAACAAATTTGTGAGTGTGAGAAAAAAAATCTTTCTGATAATATAATTAGATTGATTGTGAGTTTGTCTGATGGTGGTTGTCGTGATGCAATTAATTTATTAGATCAAGTTTTATCTTTATCTATTGATAATATAACTGAAGATGAAATTTATAATATACAAGGTATTCTTTCTGAAGATAAAATTATAGATTTTTTAAAGACAATTTTGCAAAATGATGTTGTTGCAGGTATGAAATTTTTGAATGATTTTGTTAATTCTGGAAAGAATTTAAATAATATTGTTGAACAATTATTGGTTTTGCTTCATAATGTTGCCATTGCTAAATCTGTTGACGATTTTTTTCAATCAGATAGGCAAAAAAAATATTTGTCAGTTGATTTAAATTTAGAAAATATCAAGGTTTTGACTAATATCTTAATTGAATTAGAAAATCAAATGAATAAGTCTACGAATCAAAGAAATTTATTTGAAATATATTATATATACATGTCTAATGTTGTAAATGACTGTAAAAATAATAAAAATAATACTGTAAATGTTGTAGAAAGTGATGAAAAAAAAATAAAGAATAAATCAAAATGTGAAACTGTCACAAAAGATGAAAACGTAAAACATGACTTTGATTTATTAAAAAAAATTAGAATTAATAATGTTTTAGCAACGGCAAATAAAGAAGAATTAATAAAAATTAATAGGGATTATGAAAGAATTACTGATTTTATTGCAAATAAGGTTTATAATAATATTGCTGCTTTATTGTTAAGTGGTAAAGTGGTAGCTGCGTCATCTGAATATTTATTGTTTAGTTTTGATGATAAATCTTTAGTTCAAGTATTTTTGTTTAATATGGAAAAAATTGAAAAATTTTTAAGTGAGATATATAATAATGACTATAAGGTAATGTCTATTGATTCTAGTGAATGGGCTGATATAAAAAATAAATTTATAATTAATAAAAAGAATAGGATTATATATGAACTTATACCAGAGTTAAATATTTCAAAAGGTCAAAATAAAAATAATACTAAATTTAAAGATATAACGAATAATATATTTGGTAATGAAATTGAAAATATAAATTGAAAGGATTGATTTAAATGAACATGCAAAATTTGATGGCTGAAGCTCAAAGAATGCAAAAAGAGTTAGAAATTATTAATAAGGATATTGAATCCTCAGTTTTTGAAGGTACTAATGGTGCAGTTAAAGTTATGATTTCTGGAAAAAACGAAGTTATTAAGGTTGAAATTAATGCTTCTGAAGTTTTAAATGATAAGGAAATTTTAGAAGATATGATTATGTTAGCAGTTAATGATGCACTACAAAAATTAAATAAAACTAAGGAAGAAAAATTAAGTAGATATACTGGCGGTATGAAAGGATTATTTTAAAGATGGTTTATCCAAAAGATTTTTCTGATTTAATAGAGAGTTTTAAGTTGTTGCCAGGGGTTGGCGATAAATCTGCTGAACGATTTGTGTATAGTGTGGATGAAATGTCAGATGAAGATGTACAAAATTTTTCTGAGAATTTAAAAAAATTTAAAAAAAATATTAAAAAGTGCGAAATATGTGGGCATTATACATCAAATAATATATGCGATATTTGCGCTGATAAAAGTAGAGAATTATCTACGATTTGTGTTGTAGAAGATTCCAAGAGCGTTTTTAAGTTTGAAACATCAGGAAAATATAAAGGATTATATCATGTACTTGGGGGTTTGATTTCTCCTATAGATGATATTAATCCAGAAAACCTTAATATTGACAATTTGATTTCTAAAAGACTAAATGATAATGTTAAGGAGATTATCATTGCATTGACTCCTTCAATTGAAGGGGAAACGACTTCTCTTTACTTGCAAAAACTTTTAGAAAATAAGAAAGTTAAAATTTCTAGATTGTCATATGGACTTCCAATGGGATCAGATATAGAATATTTAGATCCTATAACTTTAGCTAAGGCAATTGACGATAGAAAAGTTGTCTCATAATTTAAATATTTAATAATAAAATTAAATGGTGATATAATTGAGAAAGTTAATGTTATTTGTAAAGAAAATTGTCATGGCCTTGTGTATGTTGTATTCTTTTAATTTAATTATTGGTTATGCTGGAATATTAATACCAATTAATTTATGTAGTATAATATTTGTAAGTATTTTAGGTGTACCAGCAGTATTTAGTTTAATAGTTTTATCAAATTTTTTATAATTAATGGGGAAGTTTTATGAATGAAAGATTGAATGATTTTTTTAAAAAGCAAAGTTTGAATGGAAAAATTGGACATGCTTATTTGATTGCTAATACTAGTATTAAAAATATTTATGATGATTTAAACTTAATTTTATCTAAATATATATTTGATGATAGAATTGATTTAATAGAAAACCAAGATGTTTTTTTTCTGAAACCTGAAAATGAAATTATTAAAAAAAATCAAATATTGGAATTGAAGTCTTTCTTAACAAGTACTTCTCAGATAAGTGGAAAAAAGGTCTACATAATTGATCATGTGGAGGTTTTAAACGCTTCTAGTGCAAATAGTTTGTTAAAAATTCTGGAAGAACCAGAAAAAAATATTTTTGCATTTTTGATAACTTCAAATATTGATGGAGTTTTGAAAACTATTAAATCTAGGTGTCAAATTGTTTTTTTGTCTACAGAAGAAAAAAAACTTTTAAATTGTGAAAATGATGATATATATAATGAAGCGTTACAATTAGTTGAATTAATTGAAATACATAAAATTAGTTATTTTCCATATGCTTATCAATTAATTCATAAAAAAGGTGATAAAAATCATATAAAAAATTTATTAGAAAACTTGATGAAAATATATAACGAAATTTTGAAAATTAAATTTTTTGGATTAAATGATGATTATTTGAACTCGAAGTTAAAAAATGTTTCTATGTTGATGAATGAGCCTGATATTGTAAAGAGATTAATTGTTGTTAACAATTTTTTGATAGATGTAAATTATAATTTAAATAGTTCATTGTTTTGTGATAAATTTTTAATTGAATTAGGAGGTATGAAGTAATGGAATTAATAGGAGCAACTTTTAAAGAAAATGGTAAAATTTACTATTTTGATTCTAATAATTTTGATTTATATGTAAACGATTATATTATTGTTGAAACTGAAAGAGGATTACAATTTGCAAAAGTAATAAGTAAAAAATATGTTGATGAAAAATTAGTAATAAATAATTTAAAGTGTGTTGTAAAAAAGGCAACTGAATTTGACTATAAGAAACATGTAAAAAATGAAAAGGATTCTTTAATGGCTTTAAATAAGGCGGTTAAATTGGCTGAAAAGTATAAATTAAATATGAAATTTTTAGAGGCTTCATTTACTTTTGATAGAAATCAGTTAATGTTCTATTTTTTGTCGGATAATAGGGTTGATTTTAGAGATTTAGCAAAAGAATTAGCTTCAATATATAAAACTAGAATAGAACTAAGACAAATTGGAGTCAGAGATAAGGCAAAAGAAGTTTCCGGCTTAGGTCTTTGTGGTAGAGAACTATGTTGTGCTAGTTTTTTATGTGATTTAGATTCTGTTACGATAAATATGGCAAAAAATCAAAATTTATCTTTAAATCCGAGTAAAATAAATGGATTATGCGGCAGGCTTCTTTGTTGTTTAAAATATGAAGATGATATATATACTATTAACAGAAAAGATATGCCAAATGTAGGCGATTTGGTTGAAACTCCTAAAGGTGACGGAAAAGTTTTATCGACTGATATTCTAAGACGCAAATTTATAGTTGAAGTTCCAAATGAAGGAAATATGGAAATTTCTTTATTAGAAGAGGGTAATAATGGAAATAGTAACAAATGATTTGCTTAATTATAATGATTTAAAAATCGTACAATGTAATGAATATTTTAATTTTAGTTTAGATTCTGTTTTGCTAGCAAATTTTGTTAAAGTTAATCCTACTACTAGAAAAATCATTGATTTGGGTACGGGAAATGCACCTATATTATTAATTTTGTCTACAAAAGTTAATGAAAATGTTAGTCTTACTGGTGTTGAGTTACAAAAAGAGATATATGATTTGGCAATTAAATCTCTTGATATAAATAATTTAACGTCAAGAATTAATTTATTAAATATTGATGTTAACAACTTATTGGATTATTATGAATCTGATACTTTTGATATTGTTGTTTCGAATCCTCCTTATTTTAAATATAATGAAAATAGCAAAATAAATGAAAATTTGGTAAAATCTATAGCCAGACATGAAATAAGTTTGAAAGTAGATGATTTACTGATTGTTAGTAAAAAAATCTTAAAAAATAATGGCAGTCTGTATTTGGTTCATAGAACAGAACGATTTATTGAAATTATAGCAAAATTAAAAAAATATAATTTGGAACCAAAAAGAATTCAATTTATATATCCAAAAAAAGATAAGCCTTCTAACTTATTTTTGGTAGAAGCTGTAAAAAATGGTAAAAGTTCATTAAAAATAGAGTCTCCATTAATAGTGCATGCTAAAAATGGTAATTATTCAAGTAAGATTATAAGAATGTTTGGAGGTAAAGATGTTACAAAAAAGTTATGATGATAAAAGTAAATTGTATTTAGTTCCAACGCCTATAGGAAATATGAAAGATATTACTTATAGGGCAATAGAAGTCTTAAATAGTGTAAATGTTGTGTATTCTGAAGATACTAGGGTAACTAAAATATTATTTGATTATTATGGAATTAAAGCTAAATTAGTGTCTTGTCATAAATTTAATGAAAAAGGGGTTTATCCACAAGTTATTAACAATTTGCAAAATGGCAATAATGTGGCTTTAGTGACAGATCGCGGAACACCTTTAATAAGCGATCCAGGATATGTTATTGTTAATGAAGTAGTAAAAAGTGGGTTTTCAGTTGTATCTTTACCTGGCCCGAGTGCATTATTGCCGGCATTGAATATGTCAAGTATTTCTGCTGATAAATTTTTATTTTATGGCTTTTTAAGTAATAAAGTTGAAGAAAGCATTACAGAATTAAAAATGTTAAAAAATATAAACTTTACAATTGTTTTATATGAATCACCTCATAGGTTGATAAAAACTTTACATAATATAAAAAATATCTTGGGAAATAATTTTATTTCTATTTCCCGGGAAATATCAAAACTGCACGAGGAGGTATTTCGTGGAACAGTTCAGGAGGCTATTGATACATATATTTCCCCAAAAGGTGAATTTGTTATTGTTATTGATAATAATCACAAAACTGATAATATTTCTATTGCATACGACGAGTTGAAGGAATTAATCAATTATGGAATGAACAAAAAAGATGCTATGAAGTTTGTTTCAAAAAAGTATGGCGCAAGTAAAAATGTATTGTATAATATGATTGAGGAGAATAAAATATGAAATTAATTGTTGGATTGGGAAACCCTGGATCAAAATATGAAAACACTAGGCATAATATTGGATTTATTGCAATTAATAAATATTTGAATAATGTTTCATTTAAAAATAAATTTGATGGTGAATATTATCATGATAACGTAAAAAATGCCATTTTCTTGAAGCCTATGAAATATATGAATTTATCTGGTGAAGTGGTAAAAAAATTTGTTGAATATTATAAAATATCTATAGATGATATTTTAATTATATATGATGACATGGCTTTTGAATTAGGTACAATTAAAATTAAACCAGATGGTTCGTGTGGTGGACATAATGGAATTAAGAATATAATTGATTTACTAGGCGATAGTAATATAAAGAGAGTTCGTGTTGGTATAGGTAGAAATTCATATGATATGAAGAATTATGTTTTGGGAAAATTTTCTAAAAAAGAACTTTTAAAATTAGATGATGTTATACAACAAGTCGTTAATATTATTGATGATTATTTAAAATTAGATTTTGATAAATTAATGAATAAATATAATTAGGGTGTTTATGAAAAATGAGATATATAAAAATATTTTTAATTTTAATATAGAAAATGGTATAAAATTATCAGTTTCTAATAATGAAATATATAATCAATTAATCTTATATATCTTTTTTTCTATGCAATCTGATTTGATTATTTTAGTTCCAACATTGAGTGATGCTAATAAATTATTTAATAATTTAAAAACTTATATATCTAATGTTTACATTTTTCCTGAGGATGATTATTTAACTAAAAAAGCAATAGCTTCTTCAGATGATTTACTATTTATGCGAATGAATTTTCTGAATTCAATAGATACTAATGATAAAAAAATTTTAATTTGTCATGTTAATAGTTTTATTAAAAAATTGCCAGCTAAAAGTGAATATTTGTCCAAATCTATTAAACTTAGTAATGGTCAAATTATAGATAGAAGCGAATTTTTAAAAGAATTGGACTCTATAGGTTATAAAAAAGAATCTTTAGTAACAAGTGTCGGCGAATATGCGGTTCGCGGATTTGTTATTGATGTTTATCCGTTTCAGCAAGATCATCCTGTAAGAATAGATTTTTTTGATAATGAGATTTCTAATATGTCTTTTTTTGATGAATATAGCCAAAGAACTATTAAAGATGAAGAAACAATATTAATTAAGCCTTTAATTGATAATTTTAATACTAATGTTAATAGTATAATAGAGTATTTAAATAAACCTTTTACTATTTTGCAAGATTACAATCAATGTCAAAATATAATGAAAAATATAGTTGATCAAATAAAATATTATGATAATGATTTCTCAGAAATATTTTTCTTGAATGATATGAAAATAGATAAAAAGATAAATATTGATTTAATTGACAACACAGGAAATTACGATTATGTATTTGCAGCCAAATCTATTGGAAATTGTAAAAACGATTTTGATTGTTTTTTAAATTTGATAAAAGATCAAAGTACTTATTTATGTACGACCAATGTTAATTTTATTGAAAAAGTAAAGAAAAGTTATGATAAGGCTAAAATTATTAATTTTGATTTAAATTCGGGTTTTATTTATAAAGATGTCACATATTTGTCAGATAATGATTTAATTGAAAAAAGGGAGAAAGATACTTTTTATAACTATAAATTTGGTAAAAAAATTAAAGACATTGAAAAATTAAATATTGGTGATTATGTTGTTCACAAAAATCATGGTATTGGAATTTATAGAGGTGTTTCTACTATAACTAAAAGTTCTGTAAAAAAAGATTATATTTTAATTCAATATAAAGGAAATGATAGATTATATTTATCTATTGATAATATAGATAAGTTATATAAATATTCATCTAGAGAAGGTGTAAAACCTAAAATAAATAAGTTAAATAGTATTGAATGGCAGAAAACAAAAATTAAAATTAAAAATAAAATAAGAGATATTAGCAATGAACTTATAGAAATATATAAGAAGAGAACTCAGATTAAAGTGCAACCTTTTTTAAAGGATGATCCGTTACAACTTGTATTTGAGAACGAATTTCCATATGAATTTACTGCAGATCAAGAAAAATCTACGGAGCAAATAAAAAAAGATTTGGAAAGTGGCAAGCCTATGGAAAGATTGCTTTGTGGAGATGTTGGATATGGTAAAACTGAAGTTATTTTTAGAGCTATCTTTAAAACTATTTTAAATAATAAGCAGGCAATGTATTTGTGTCCGACAACTTTGCTTTCTTTGCAACAGTATAAGTCTGCATTGGAAAGATTTAAAAATTTTAGTGTTAATATTGCTTTATTGACAAGACATACAACTGTAAAAGAGGCAAAAGAAATAATTGAAGATTTAAAAAATGGTAAAATAGATGTTGTTTTTGGTACGCATAGATTATTAAGTGAAGATGTAAAGTTTAAAGATTTGGGTTTGTTAATTGTTGATGAAGAGCATAGATTTGGCGTTATGCATAAAGAAAAAATAAAAAAAATCAAAGAAAATGTTCATGTTTTAAGTGTATCGGCTACGCCAATTCCAAGAAGTTTACAAATGTCTTTAATTGGCATTAGAGATTTATCTTTAATTGAAACGCCACCTAAAAATAGATATCCGGTTCAAACTTATGTTATAGCCTATGACAAATATGTATTAAGGGAAACAATTTTAAAAGAGTTTAATAGGCAGGGACAAGTATTTATCTTATATAATAATATAGCAAGTATGAGCAAAATATTAAGTGAATTTTCAAAATTAATACCTGAGGTTAAATTTGCAACTGCTCATGGTAAAATGAATAAAGTAAAAATTAATTCAATAATGAGTGACTTTATTGAAAAAAAATTCGATGTTCTTTTAAGTACAACTATTATTGAGAATGGGATAGATATACCAAATGCTAATACTGTAATTGTAATAGATGCTGATAAATATGGGTTAAGTCAATTATATCAAATAAGGGGTCGTGTTGGACGTGGAGATAGAATTGCTTATGCATATTTAATGTATGATAAAAATAAAGTCCTTAATGAAAACGCGCAAAAAAGGTTGGAGGCAATTAAGGAATTTACTGAACTTGGTAGTGGTTATAAATTGGCAATGCGCGACTTGAGTATTAGAGGTGCTGGCGATTTGCTGGGGAAAGAGCAGGCGGGTTTTATAGACAGCGTTGGTGTTGATATGTACTTGGAACTAGTAAATGAAGAAATTAATAATAAAGACGAAGAAAAAAATGATATTATATTGGATGATGTTGAAACACATATTGATGAACGCTATTCAGATGAGGAAGAAATTGTACTTTCAATGCATAAAGAAATAAGTTCTATAGAAACTTTAGGTGATTTAAATAAAATTCATGATGAAATATTAGATAGATTTGGATATATAGATGAGAAATTGGAAATATATATGTATCAAGAGTTGTTGGAAAAGTTGATAAATAAATATAAGATAATAATTTCGATGAATACTAATCAAAAATTTTCTATTAGACTTAATGAAAACATATATAAAAATTTAAATATTGAAAATTTATTTATTCAAGCTTCTAGAATCAACACGAAATTTAATTTTATTTATCGTGGTAATTCAATTTTCATTGAGTTAAATAAAATTAATTTGGAAAAGCATTACGTTTTTTATGTTACTAACTTGTTAATTTATATTGATGAACAATTAAATAAAACCTCAATTTGAGGTTTTATTTTGTATCTTTAAATCTTTTTTTGCATTCTTCTATTAATTTGATTGCTGAATTTTTATCATGAAAATCTTTAGTTTCAACTTTTATATTTTGTAGAGTTTTATAATTTTGAAAGAAGTCTTTTATCTCGTCTTTCAAATGATTGATATCATCTATTTCTTGAATATGGTTAAAACGTGGGTCTTTATCAACCACTGCAATTACTTTTTCATCATGTTGTCCATTATCAATTACACTTAGATATCCTAATATTCTTGCGTCGACTATACATCCTGGAAATGTTGGATACGAACTAATTATTAATATATCGAGTGGATCTCCATCAAGTGATAATGTATCTTCGATAAAGCCATATTCTCCTGGATAAGTTAGGGCGCTATATAAAACTCGGTCCAATTTTATCTTGCCAGTTTTTTTATTTATTTCAAATTTGTTTTTAGTTCCCATTGGAATTTCAATTACACTTTCATAAACAGAATTCATTTTCACTCTCCTATTTTGAGTATATTTTATATGTCTTTTAAAGTCAATAAAGTGTGTATAATATTTGTCATAATTAGTAAACTAACTAATGAGGTGTAATATGGTAAATACGGGGTTAGTTAGAAAAATTGATGAATTAGGCAGAATAGTTATTCCTAAAGAAATTAGAAGAAATTTAGCAATTAAAGACGGCGAAGAAATGGAAATATATATAGATGAAAATAGTATAATTTTAAAAAAATTTCAACGACTTCTAACTTTTAAAGAGTTAGTTTGCGATTACGTAAATATATTTAATAGGCTATTGCCTATATCTTTATTAATTACTGATAGAGAAAGTGTAATTTTGGCTAATAAAAATGAGTATAAAGATATAGAACATACAAAAATAAGTGCGACATTATGTAAAATTTATGATGAAAGAAAAGAAGGAATTGGACTAAATTTAAATATTTCAGAAAACATTGTAATAAAAGGCTATTATTATATAAAACCAATTATTATAAATACTGATTTAATTGGATCAATTATCTGCGTCTCTGATAAGGAAATTGACAAGCAAGAGAAATTGGCAGTTAATCTAATCGATGCTTTACTTAAAATTAGGTTAGAAACTGACTAGACAATATTTTTTATTTAATATATACTTTGATTAGGTTAAGTATATATATAACACGATTTATATTGCTTAATTCGTGTTTTTTAATGGAGGAAAGCATGAGAAAATTTGAAAAAATTAGTTTTGAACAATTTAAAAAGGATGTAATTGATGATATAGACATATATAATTCCTATAAATTGCCAATTAGAAAAACGAAAAATAGTGCAGGCTATGATTTCCTATTAATTAATGATATTGTTTTAAAACCAAATGAAGTTTTGAAAATTCCTACGGGTTTAAAAGTAATTATGAATGAAGATGAGATGCTTATGATTATAGTAAGAAGTGGTGTAGGCTTTAAGTATAATGTGAGGTTAACAAATCAAGTTGGTATTATTGAAAGTGATTATTATAATAATATAAGTAATGAAGGACATATGTGGATTTCTGTTCAAAATCATGACGACAAAGAAATAAAATTTGAAAAAGGCAATTCATTATGTCAAGGAATATTTGTAAAATTTTTTAACCGTTGATAATGAAGAATTTATTGGTACAAATAGGATTGGGGGCTTGGGAAGTACGGGAAAATAATTTACATAAATTTTGTAGATTTATGTAAAAAAATGTAAAAGAATGAAAAAGATTGTCTTTTTAATTGAAATATATTAAATAAATTGTTATATTTGCTTTGATGCTTATGAAAATAATAGAATATTGTAGAAGTAATAAAAAAAGAATTTTATCAGTTTTAGCAGTAGATGTTTTTATTTTTATAATGTTATTTAGCAAAGATCAAATTCATTTGTATAGTATAATATTTGCAGTATTATCTGTATATTATAGTTATTTATGGATTAAATATGAAATGTAAAGAGGTTTTAATATGTATGTGGATTCACATGCTCATGTAAATTTTGGCATGTATGAAAATATTGATGATATTTTAAAAGAAGCTGGTAAAAATAATGTTCAAAATATTATTAATTGCGCTGAAAACTTGCAAACAAGTTATGATGTTATTGATTTGCATCATAAATATATTAATTTATTTCCTGCAATAGGAATACATCCGCAAAATGTTGATATTTGTTCTGTTGATGATATTATTGAATTAGAAAAAATTTTATGTAATGAGAAGGTAATTGCTTTAGGAGAGATTGGGTTGGATTATTATTATTCTAGAGAAAATAGGGAAAAGCAAATTCTTTTTTTTGAGTCACAATTAAAATTAGCTGAAAAGTATAATTTGCCAGTGATAATACATTCTCGTAATGCTACTGATGATGTTCTTAAAATATTAAAGAAATATAGTGTTAAAGGTGTTATTCATTGTTTTAGTGGTAGTAGTGAAACCGCTAAAGAATTTATTAAGTTAGGGTACCTTTTAGGTGTTGGTGGAATTTTGACATTTAAAAATTCTAAACTTGGCGAAGTAATAAAAGATGTTCCTATAGAGTATATTTTATTGGAGACAGATTCACCATTTTTGACTCCGGAGCCTTATAGAAAGTATAAAAATGAGCCTAAATTTATTCCGGTTATTGCTGAGAGATTAGCATTGTTAAAAGAAATTAAAGTAGAAGAAGTTATGAAAATTACAACGGAGAATGCAAGTCGTGTTTTTGACTTTTCTTAGGTTTAATAGTATAATTAAAATTACCGAGAGGTGTGTAAATGAAAATATATAAACCTAAAAGATGGTTAATTACTGTGCGTGTTATTGCTTTGTTTTCTTTGATGTTGTTATTTAGAACAACAGTTTTAGACACGTCATATAGTGTAAATATAGATAATGTTAATTTAAATAAGTCTTTAGAAGTTGCAGTTATGGAAGAAAACCATGAAAATTTGTATATAGCTGAATTGTACGATACTGAGGGAACTTTTACTGGGGATTTGACTGCATATGTTGGTGATTGTCCTTTATGTTCAGGTATATTAGCTTGTCATCCTAGGACAAATGTTTTAGAAAGTGGAATATATTTTAATGATTCTGAGTACGGTCAAGTTAGAATTGTTGCTACAAGTAGTAAATATTCTTGTGGTACAATTTTGAGATTTAATGTGGATAAAATTGGAGAAGAACCTATTATAGCAATTGCTATGGATAGGGGTGTTGGCGGCAATAATGTAGATTTATTAGTAGATGATGTTAATTATGCAACAAAAAATATAGGTCGAGTTAAAAATCAAACATTCGAAGTTTTAAGGTATGGCTGGTAAAATGGACGCCTTTAAATATAAAAAAAGTTTAGGTCAAAATTTTTTGAATGATAGAAATATTTTAAGTAAAATTGTTTCATCATCTAATATTTTTCCCAATTCTTTAATAATAGAAGTCGGGCCAGGAAATGGTGCCTTAACAAAAGAACTTATTAAAACAGGAAATTATGTATTAGCTTTTGAAATAGATGATAGATTAAGGAGTCCACTTGAATTATTGGAAAAAGACAATGAAAATTTTAGAATTGTCTTTGCCGATTTTTTAAAGGTAAATGCCAATAATTATATAAATAATTATAAATATGATAAATTATATGTAATTGCAAATATTCCTTATTATATAACTACGCCTATTGTGACTAAAATTATAGATGTAATAAATCCGGATGTTTTTACAATAATGGTTCAAAAAGAGGTAGGAAGTAGATTGATGGCAAGTCCAAATACTAGAGATTATGGCTCATTAAGCGTTTATTCGCAGTTTAAATATAATATAACTAAAATTTGTGATGTAAGTAGAAACTCTTTTTTTCCTAAACCTGATGTTGATAGTATTGTTTTAAAGTTTGAAAAAAAATTAGATACTAGTGAGTTTACCAATATGGATTTGTTTTTTAAATTTGTTAGAGATGCTTTTAAGCATAAACGAAAGAATTTGAAAAATAATTTATGTCTGTATGACTTAAATAAAATAGAAACATTTTTAAAAACAATAGGTAAAGATTTAACCTATAGAGCCGAACAGATAAGTATTGATGAATTTGTAAATTTGTATAAATATTTAATAACTGAATAATAGTGTAATACTATTGTTTTTTTTTAATATACTTAATTAGGTGATTTATGATAAATGTTGGTGATTATGTAACTAGGAGAAGTTATAATCATGATATAGTTTTTCTGGTTATAGATAAAATTGATAAAAATTGTATTTTGCAAGGTGTAGATGTAAGACTTATTGCAGATGCTGATGAAAGTGATTTAGTTTTAAGTGATAAGAGAGAAAGTAACGAAGAAGACTTATATAAGTGTATTAAAGAAATTGAATTAGACAGAAGTGAATATTTTTATTTGCCTGGAAAAGTTCTTCATTTGGATGGAGATGATTCTTATTTAAAAAGGTGCATGGAATTTTATAAAAAAGCGAATGTAACCGCTTATGGAAAATCAATTAAAGAATCGGAAATGTATAGAGATGTTGGAAAATATCTTGGAAGCGTAAATCCTGACGTTTTAATAATAACTGGGCATGATGCAATTTTAAAAAAAAGAGTTTCAGATAAAAATTTATACAAAAATAGTGAAAATTTTATAAAATGTGTAAAAGAAGCTAGAAAAATTAAAGGTGATAATTTAATTATTATTGCCGGAGCATGTCAAAGTAATTACGAAGAACTTATTAAAGCAGGAGCGACTTTTGCTTCTAGTCCTAAAAGAATTAATATTCATGCATTGGATCCTGCGATAATAGCTACTAATATTTGTTTAACAGAAAAAGGTAAACCTATAGATTTACTGAGCCTTTTAGAAAAAACAAAGTATGGTAAAGATGGGATAGGTGGTTTGAAGACTAAAGGTGTGATGAATGTTGGATATCCAAGAAATGAGGTTTAGATGAATATAGATAGAGTAAAATCAAATATTTCTAAGTTAAAAGGTAAAAAAGTAATTTTAAAAATTAATATTGGCAGAAATCGATATGAAAATGTAATTGGCATAGTTCAAGATATATACCCATATTTGTTTACTTTGAAGTCAGGAGATGATTTAAAAACTTTTTCTTATGTTGATGTTTTAACTAAGAATGTTATAATAGTAAACTGATTATTTGTGCAACAAGTAAGTCTTGATTTTGCTTTTATAATGTTGTAAAATAATTTTAGTTTACAAGGAGGAATGGAACTATGAAAATAACATCAGTTACAATACGTAAAATTGAGAAAGAAGATTCTAGAATGAAAGGAATTGCATCTGTATTATTAGATGATGAATTTGCTGTTCACGATATAAGAATCATTGAAGGTACTAAAGGTTTATTTATCGCTATGCCAAGTAGAAAAACAAGTACTGGCGGATATAGAGATATTTGTCATCCAATTAGTCAAGAAGTACGTAGTATGTTTGAAAAAGAAATTTTAGATGCATACGAAAATGCTGAAGATGTTTCAAATGAAGAAACAACTGAAGAATAATTTGCGATTAATATAGCCCTTTTGGGCTTTTTTTGTTCTACTTAACTATAACCTGAATATTATTAGTTAGGTGATATTATGGATAAAGCAAAAGAAGTAGAAAATACTTTCAATCATTCAATACAAATAGGAGAAAGAAAAACTTTATATATTACGGGTGTTAAAAAGTTGGAAAACTTTGATAATGAAGAATTTTTTTTGGAAAGTGTTTTAGGATATATCTTAATTAAAGGTGAAGAACTAGAACTGATAAAATTAGATACGTTTCAAGGAACATTATCAATAAAAGGAAAAATTAATAGTGTTAATTATTTAGAAGAGGGAAATAAGAAAATTAAAACTGAAAGCGTTTTATCTAAATTATTTAAATGAGTTTAAAAATTCAAGTTTTGTCACTTATTTTTTCTCTCTTTTTTGGTGTTGTTTTCTCCTATTTTTATTCCTATTTTTATAAATTGTTTTATAAGACTGCTTTTGTCTATAAACTTTTGGTTAATTTTTTATTTGTATTGGATTTTATGCTTTTATATTTTTTACTGTTGATAAAAATTAATAACGGCATTTTGCATATATATTTTTTGGCTACATTTATTTTTTCGTTTTTGATATTTAATAAGTATAATTTTTATTTAAGAAAATATTTGAAAGTGCAATATATTAGTAAAAGAAGTAAAAAATAGTGTAAAATAGTTTTTTGATTGTTGTTATTCATTTTTTACAATGTTATACTTTGTAATAGGATGGGTTAGAGTATG
>CALVQQ010000011.1 GCA_944358255.1 uncultured Bacilli bacterium
AGTGTAAAATAGTTTTTTGATTGTTGTTATTCATTTTTTACAATGTTATACTTTGTAATAGGATGGGTTAGAGTATGAAAAAAGTTACTAAAAAGGATAGAAGAAGAATAACATTGTTAATTATTATATTTATTCCATTGCTTGCGATTTTTGTGAGTAATATGTTTAGTTATTGGTCACAAATTTATAATAATATAAAGGAAAAGGAAGAACTAGAACAATTATATCGAGAAATTTTAGAAGAAGAAGAAAATTTAAAAAGTGAGATTGTTAAGCTACAGGATGATGAGTATGTGGCTAGGTATGCTAGAGAAAAGTATTTGTACTCTAAGGATGGGGAAATAATAATAAAAATTAAATAAAGTCAAGTCTATAAAGCGATTTGACTTTTTGTTATAATTAATTTGGTGATTAATGTGAATACAATTTATTCTATGGAAAACATGGATTTCAATGGTAAAAGTATTTTTTTAGCTGGGCCAATACCGCGAGATGAAAATGCTGTTTCTTGGAAAAAAGATGCAATTGATATTCTTGAAAAGAATGGTTTTTCTGGAACAGTGTTGGTCCCTGAAAGAAAAAACTTTACTGCGAAGCTTGACTATATGGATGAAATAGAATGGGATTTAAATGCCTTAAATAAGTGTGATTTGATCGTTTTTTGGATACCAAGAAAAAAGCCATATATGCTGGGACTTACCTCAAATGTTGAATTTGGATATTACATTAATAAAAAGAATATTTTGTATGGTAGACCAGATGATGCTTATGAGATTGAATATTTAGACTGGTTGTATAAAAAGGATACTGGAAAAAAACCATTTAATAATTTAGAGGAACTGTTAATTGAGAGTATAAAAATTTTAAAATAGAGAAGGTTGTTAATATGAATACGTTAAATGAAAAACAAAATGAGGCTGTTAATTTTAAAGATGGTCCTTGTTTGGTTTTGGCCGGTGCTGGTAGTGGTAAAACTAAAGTTTTGACGGAAAGAATAATTAAACTTATTGAAGATGGTGTATCACCGCATAATATTTTAGCTATAACTTTTACTAATAAAGCTGCTAAAGAAATGAAAGATAGAGTTTCCTTGAAGTTAAATGATGTTGCTAATGATATTTTTGTAGGAACTTTTCATTCTTTTGGATTAAAAATTATAAGAGAAAATTTTCGTGAATTGGGATTTGAAAGAAATATTTCGATTATTGATAGAGAAGATATGAATAGTATTATAAAAAAAATACTAAAAGAACTTAATGTTGATACTAAATTAGTTCCAGTTAAGTATGTAATTAGTAAAATTAGTTTTGCTAAAAATGAAAATTTGACGCCTGAAGAGTATAGTAAATTTATGAAAGGTTATGTTGATGAGACTGTAATTAAAGTTTATTCAAAATATATTTCTGTATTAAAAAATAATAATTCAGTAGATTTTGATGACTTACTTCTTTTGCCTTTGCAATTATTTAAAAATAATAAAATTATTTTGGATAGGTATCAAGAACATTATAAGTATATTTTGGTTGATGAGTATCAGGATACTAATACTGTTCAATATGATTTATGCAAAGTCTTGGCAAGTAAGTATAGAAATATTTTTGTTGTTGGAGATATTGATCAAAGTATTTATGGTTGGAGAGGCGCTAATTATGAAAATATATTAAATTTTGAAAAAGATTATAAAGATGCGTATTTGGTTGTTTTGGAGGAAAACTATAGAAGTACAAAAAATATATTGGATGCTGCAAATAGTGTTGTTAAACATAATATTAAAAGAAAAGAAAAAAATTTAATTAGTACTAAGGATTTAGGTGAAAAGATAAAATATATTCGTTGTTATAGTGAAATTGATGAGGCTAAAGAAGTCGTAGAGGAAATTAAAAAATTGGTTTTGTCTGGGAAAAAATATTCGGATATTGGTATTTTATATAGGACAAATGCACAGAGTCGTGTAATTGAAGAAGCACTTTTAAAAGAAAATATACCTTATAAAGTTGTAGGTAGTTATTATTTTTATAATAGAAAAGAAATTAAAGATTTAATAGCTTATTTGACTTTAATTTATAATCCTAAAGATAATGAAAGTTTAGAACGTATTATAAATGTCCCAAAACGTAAAATTGGTAATAAAACAATAGAGAAAATTAGAGAAAAAGCAAATGATGCTGGCATTTCAATGTTCGAAGCAATAGAAGATGGTTCTGCACTTGATTTTAAAAATGTAATTTTGAAATTAATTGATGAATCGAAAAATTTAAATTTGTCTGATTTAATCGATCAAATATTAAATTTATCTGGTATGAAAAATGAACTGGAAACTATAGGTGGACTTGATAGTGAAATAAGACTTGAAAATTTGGAGGAATTTAAAAGCATTGCTCTTGCTTTTGAAGAGCGTGGTATATATTCGTTGGAAGAGTTTCTTGAAAATATAGCTTTAGTAAGTGATTTTGGTCAATACAAAGATGTCGATGATTGTGTTAATGTAATGACATTGCATTCTGCGAAAGGTTTGGAGTTTGATGTGGTTTTTTTAACCGGAATGGAAGAAAATGTTTTTCCACATTTTAGATCAATGGAAAATGAGGATGATTTAGAGGAAGAAAGGCGTTTATGTTATGTTGGCATTACTAGAGCAAAGGAAAAACTATATTTGTTAAATGCTAAAAAAAGAACGTTGTTTGGTAGAACTGACATGAATTCGCCGAGTAGATTTGTTCAGGAAATTACACCAGAATTGCTAGATAGCAACGAAGTTAATGTTGATACTAGTTACCGTAATGATATGTATGATGAAGAAAGAAATTCAGAGTTAAAAGTTGGAGATAAAGTTAAACATGCCAAATATGGTTACGGTATAGTTGTTCAAATTGAAGGAAGTATCACGTCTATAGCTTTTAATCATAATGTTGGCATTATTAAAATAATGAAAACTCATAAAAGTTTAGAAAAAATTGATTGTCTAGATGAATTTTAAATGTTAATAATTGAACTTGTTTTACTTTTAAAAGTTTTTGGATTGTTTTATAATTAAATAGGTGAATAGATATGGAAAGAATGGAAGAATTAGTAAAATTATTAAATAAATATAATTATGAATATTATACTTTAGATTCTCCGTCTGTGAGTGATGCTGAATATGATAGATTGATGCAGGAATTAATTGTGTTAGAAAAAAAATATCCTGATAAAATTATGCCTGATAGCCCAACTCAAAAAATTGGTGGAGAGATAATAAGCGAATTTGATAAAGTCGTGCATAATGTTGGAATGTTTAGTTTAGGTAATGTTTTTAATGAAGATGAGATTTTGGATTTTGATAAGAAAATAAAAAAAAATTTGCATAATGTTGAATATGTTGCTGAATTAAAAATTGATGGAATGGGTGTTAGTTTGGAATATAAAAATGGGGTTCTGTATCAAGCTGCTACTAGAGGTGATGGTACCGTTGGGGAGGATATTACACATAATGTGAAAACTATTAAAAGTATTCCATTAAAACTTAGTGAAAATGTTGATATCGTTGTTCGCGGCGAGATTTACATGAGTAAAAAGAGTTTTGAAGAATTAAATGCTTCAAGAAAAGAAAATGGGTTACCATTATTTCAAAATCCAAGAAATGCAGCTGCAGGAAGTGTTAGACAATTGGATTCTTCTATAACCGCTTCAAGAAAGTTAGATTCTTTTTTGTACCATTATCCGCTTACGCCTTTTAAAACTCACTATGAAAGTTTGGAATATATGAAAAAATTGGGATTTAAAGTAAATCCAAATATTAAATTATGTAAGAATATTTATGAGGTCATAGATTATATAAAAAAATGGACAGAACTAAGGGATACTTTGCCTTATGAAATAGATGGTGTTGTTATTAAAGTAAATGATGTAACTAAATATGATGAGATTGGTTACACCGCTAAGGTTCCAAAATGGGCAACTGCTTATAAATTCCCTGCTCAACTTGTTTTGACAAAATTAAAAGATATTATTTTTACCGTTGGTAGAACTGGTATGATTACACCAAATGCAGTTTTGGAACCAGTGAAAATTATGGGAAGTACTGTTAGTCGTGCCACATTACACAATGAAGATTATGTTGTGAATAAAAACATAAAAATTAATGATTATGTGTATATTACTAAAGCTGGAGATGTTATACCGGAAGTTGTTAGTGTTGAATTGAGTCGAAGAGAAAATGTTAAAGATTTTGTTATGATTAAAAAATGCCCTATTTGTGGTGAAACTTTAGTTAAGCCTGATGGATTTGTTGATAGTTATTGTTTAAATGATAAATGTCCTGCTAGAAATATTGAAAAATTGATTCATTTTGTGAGTCGAGATGCGATGAATATAGATGGGTTAGGAGAAAGAATTATAGAAGACTTTTATAATTATGGTTATATTAAAACATTCTCTGATATTTATAAATTAAAAGATAAAAAAGAAGAATTAATTGAACTTGAAGGTTTTGGTAATAAAAGCGTTAATAATATTCTAGAAAATATTGAAAATAGTAAGAATAATTCTATGGAAAGATTTTTATTCGCTTTAGGTATAAATGGAATTGGAGCTAAAAAGGCTAAATTGATTTCAAAACAGTTTCCAAGTATTGAGGAATTATCAAGTGCATCTTTTGAGAAATTAAATGATATAAAAGACATTGGGCCTATTTTGTCTAGAAGTATTGTTGATTATTTTAGTAATGATGATAATTTAGCTGAAATAGCAAGACTTAAAGAATTAGGTTTAAACTTTAAATATAATGGTAAAAAGATTGAAATTGATGAAGAGTATTCTGGCAAGCGATTTGTTATTACTGGTAGTTTTGATTTTATAAATCGAAACGAAATAAAGGATTTTATAGAACACAAGGGCGGTTATACAAGTGAAAGTGTATCTAAAAAAACTGATGTCGTAATTGTTGGAAAAGATCCTGGAAAAAAGTATGAAGATGCAGTTAAATTAAATATACTTATTTGGGATGAAAATGTTTTAAAAAGTAAACTTGGATTAATGTAAACTAGTAAACTGAAATAAAATATAGTATAATCTAGTAAAGAGGTGACATGTGTGAAGCGTATTTTATCTGAAAATAAGGTGTTATTAGTTCTTGCAATTGTTATTATTGCGAGTTTAATAGTAATAGCAGTTTCTATGGTTTTGTACTTTTATACAGGAAATGGTAAAGATGAATATGGTGATAGATTGCAAGGAATTGAAGATGTTCAACTCCCAAATGATATAAATGAGAAGGTTGCAGAATTGTATTCTGAGAGTACTGCATTTAATGATGTAATCGTAAATGTAAAAGGCAAAATTATTTATATAAATATAGATATAAAGGAAAATTTATCACTTGTTGATGCACAGAGTTTGGCAATAAAATCATTAGATGCATTTAGCGATGAAGAAAAAAACTTTTATGATATACAAATTATAATTACTGCTAAAACTACTGAAGAAGAAAGTGACATTTATCCTTTGATGGGATATAAAAATGCTAAAAATAGTCAAGTGGTATGGACTAATTAGGAGATAAAATATGAAAAAGCAAAATATAAAGAAAAAATATTTAATTATATTTGGTGTCTGCATTTTACTAATTGCATGCTTAATTTTATTAGTGGTATTTGTAGCTAATTCGGATAATGAATATACGTTTTTAGAAAAAAATTGGATAAATTCTAATGTTAATACGGTTATTGACGTAAATGTTCCTGGAGATATACCTGTTTTTAGTTCGTCTGGTAAAGGAGTATTTATTGATTTTGTTAATGACTTTGAACTTGATACAAATTTATCATTAAATGTTGTTACTACTAATGCTAATTATTCTTTTAATTTAAAAAATACTGTTGGTGATAATGATTTGGTATTATATAAAGATCATTATGTATTGGTTTCTCCCGATAAAACAAGTATTTCTTCAGTTAATGATTTAAAAGATCAAAATGTTGCTGTTCTTTCTGACGATTTGTCAGCTGTATCAGAATATATGAAAGATTATTCTGGTATTGTTTATAAATCATATGCTAGTTTGAAGGAAGTACAAAATTCTTTTGACGAGGGCGTTTCTTATGCAATAATTCCTCTTTATAGGTATATTGATACAATAATTTATGATGATTTGAATATTGTGTATCATTTTGATGGATTAAATTATTATTATACTTTTACTATGCCACAGAGTGATGATAGATTAAATGATATTTTTACTAAGTTTTTAAATAGATGGCAAGAAGAATTGAAAAAAAGTGTTAATTCTAATTTGATTGATATTTATTATACTGCTAATGAGTTAAGTGATGTTCAAAAAGAAAGTATAGTAAATGATGATTACATTGTGGGTTATATTGAAAATCTACCTATAGAAGGCAAAATAAATAGAGAATTTAATGGATTATCAAATATATATTTAAAAAAGTTTTCTGAATTTACTGGTGCAACATATAAATATGTTAAATATTCTAACGTTAATGATTTGACTAATGCTTTAAATAAAAAGAAAATTGATTTAGCATATAATTATTATTCAATTAGTAATTCAAATTATGAAACAACTGTTGGTTTAGGTAATACTAAATACGTTTTACTAGCACATAATAGTAATAATTTCATTACTAAATCTTTAAGTTCATTAAAAAATGTAAAAGTAAAAATGGTATCTGGGACTAATTTAAGTAATTATATTGAACAAAATGGTGCAATTTTGGTTAAATATGATAATTATGATGAATTGTTAAAAGATTTAAACGAAGAAGACTTAATCATAATGGAAAAGGAATCATATGAATATTACAAAAATGATAAATTGAGTGAATATGGAATTAGGCTTTTTGGTCAAGCTTCTATAGGAGCTAATTATTTAATGAATGTTGATAATGCAATTTTTAATAATTTATTTGAGTTTTATATGACATTAATTTCTTCTGAAGAAACTAAATTAGAGGCATTGAATGATACTATTAATGAGAAGAATGCTAATATATTATTAAATTTTGTTTTAAGTAACATCACATATATATTAATTTTAGTGTTTGCAATTACTTTGTTCTTCTATTTGTTAAATAGAAAAATAAAAGTAACTAAAAAAATAAAAAAAGAAGATAAACTTATGTATTTGGATGTTATGACTAATTTAAAAAATAGAAATTTTTTAAACGATAATATTGAATATTGGGAAGCTAATAAGGTTTATCCACAGGCAATCGTCACTATCGATTTAAATAAAATTAAAGAAATTAATGATACTTATGGTCATGAAGAGGGTGATAATCAAATAAAGGCTGCCGCTAATATTTTGATTAAAACTCAAAGAGAAAATTCTGAAATAATTAGAACTGATGGTAACGAATTCTTGGTATATATGGTTGGTTATGAGGAAAAAGTTATTTTAACTTATATGCATAAATTAAATAAAGAATTTAATAATTTGCCTAAGCCATATGGTGCTGCAATAGGATATTCTATGATTGAGGATGAAATTAAAACAATTGATGATGCAATTAATGAAGCACTTATCATGATGAGAAAAAATAAGGGTGAATAAAATGTTTCAGAAGTTAAAAGAGTTTTTTAAAAATTTAATTGAAATTATGAAAAGAAAAGAAATGCTCATTTTACCTGGGCATTTAGCTTTTTATTTTGTTTTATCAGTTGTCCCAATAATTACAATTATATTTTTTATAGCAACTTCTTTTAATTTATCTTTAAATGTCATTACAAATTTTATCGAAGTCAATTTTTCTAAAGAAGTTTTGAATATTGTTTATCCTATTTTAGATAATACTGGTTTTACTTTAGGAAATGTTGTGTTTTTATGCATTGCTTTTTATTTAGCAAGTAATGGATTTGATTCTATAATAATTGCATCTAATACAATTTTTAATCTGAATAATTCTGGTTATATTAAAAGAAGAATTAAAGCTATGATTATGACGTTGTTAATGATAGTTCTATTTACATTTATTCTTATAGTACCTTTATTTGGCGATACAATTTTAAATATAATAATTAGTTTTACTGAAAAAGATAATTTATTAATAAATGCATTTAATATTTTATATCCGATACTTAATATTCCAATAACATTTTTAGTGGTTTTTATTTTTATCAAACTAGTTTATACTATTGCTCCAGATGACGTTATTCCTAGTAAATATGTTAATAAAGGAACTATATTTACTACTTTGTTTTGGATGATTATAACTGTAGTTTATTCTTATTATATAAAGAACTTCGCTCATTTTAATACATATTATGGTGGACTTTCAAGTATTGTAATACTTATGATGTGGTTTTATTTTATGGCTTATGTTTTTGTTTTAGGTTTAGCTTTTAATTATATTAATGTTGAGGAAAGAATTGAAAAAACAAATGCAATGAAACTTGATGAAATACAAAAAAAGGTGAAAGCAACAAAAAAGTAAAATTGTTTTTATGACTGTTATTTTTGCAGTCTTTTATTTTATTATAATTTGATAATCTACATATAATCTGATATAATACTCGTGGAAGGAAGAAATATGATAGAAAGAATTATTGAATTAAAAGGGAAATTAAAAAAGTCTTTTTCTAATTATTTTTCTAATAATTTATTATTTTTGACATATGTTATTTTAGGAGTTTTGATTGGCTTTTTTTTAAGACTTAACACAGTTGGAAGTGTTTGGACATTTAAGCCTTTTTTGTGTGATTTGACAGTTGTTATTATTATTGGATCATTTGGGTATTTAGTGAAACCTAAAAATCAGGGTGTCTATTATTCAGCTGTTTTAATTTTTTATGCTTTATTGGGTATTATTAATAGTTTATATTATATGTTTTATACTTCTTTTATATATATTAATTTGATTGGAACACTTTCTATGTTGGGAGAAGTTAGTGATTCAGTAACTAGTAGGTTAGATATACATCATTTTATTTATATCTTGGCACCGATTTTGTTTTTATTAATATATAATTTTTTGTTAAAAAAGAAACATAATAATAATTCGAATAATAAAAAGATGTTTTTTAAAACTTTAACAAGTGGTATTGTTGTTATTGCAATAGTAATAGTAACTTTAAGTGGGACTGAAATAAGTAGGTTTGTTAAGCAGTGGAATAGAGAATATATAGTACAGCGATTTGGAATCTATACTTATACAATTAATGATGTTATACAAAGTTTGGAACCAAAGGTTAATACTATGTTTGGGTATGATGAAGCAGCGAGAACATATAGGGAATTTTATTCAAATTTAGATAGAGATGCTTCTGATAATAAATATACAGATATTTTTAAAGGTAAAAATGTTATATTTATTCATGCAGAAAGTATACAAAACTTTTTAATTGATTTAGAAGTAAATGGAATTGAAATAACGCCAAATTTAAATAAATTAGCTAAAGAAGGGTTATATTTTTCTAATTTTTATCCTCAAATAAGTGTTGGAACTAGTAGTGATACAGAGTTTACTTTGACTACCGGTTTAATGCCTTCTAGTAGTGGTACGGTATTTTTGAATTATTATGATAGAACTTATGAAGCATTACCATCATTATTTAATGATATGGGTTATTATACGTTTAGTATGCATGGAAATAATGGTGATTATTGGAATAGGAAAACTATGTATCAGTCATTAGGTTATCAACATTTTTATGCGGAAGATAGTTATGAATTTTCCAATGATAAAACACAAGATGATTATGTTGGCTTAGGTTTATCTGATAAATCGTTCTTTAAACAATCTATTCAAAAATTGTTAGAGATAAAGGAAAATCATCAAAATTATATGGGAACTATTATAACATTAAGTAATCATTCTCCATTTAATGATTTAGAAAAATATCCACAGTTAGATTTTTCAATAACATTTAATAAAACATTAGATGAATTGGATGAAAATGGTAATAATATTGTTGAAGAGGTTACGGTACCTTATTTGGAAAATACTAGTATGGGAAATTATTTAAAAAGCGCACATTATGCTGATGAGGCTTTAGGAGAATTTTTCAATATGATTATGGAAAATAATTTAGATGAAAATACTGTATTTATAATTTATGGTGACCACGAAGCCAAATTGGGAAAAAGTCAATTTAATTTATTGTATAATTATGACCCAAATACAGATGACGTCAAGGATGAAACAGATCCTACATATATTCCAATGGGAACGTATGAATATGAACTTTTAAAAAATACGCCATTTATAATTTGGACTAGTGATAAAACTTTTACGGGAGAGGTTACTGATGTTATGGGAATGTATGATGTCCTTCCTACTGTTGCTAATATGTTTGGATTTGAATCACATTATGTACTTGGCAATGATATTTTTTCAAATAATGAAAAAATCGTTATATTTCCAAATGGGAATTTCTTAACAAATAAAGTTTTTTATAATAATCTTAAAGATGAATATGTTTTGTTAACTAATGATCCTATTGAGAGTGATTATATTGAAAAGTATAAAGAGTATACTGAATCGAGATTAGATGTTTCTAAGGCATTGATAACACATAATCTTATAGAGAAAGTAGGTAATGTTTTTGATGAAAATAGTAACTAATAAAAAATTAAGTTTAAAAAAAATATATTATTTTGTTTCTGTTGTTTTGGTAATAGTTATAATATTAGTAATAGGAATAAAAGTTTATTTTGATTTTTTTAGAAATGATGAAAAGCAAACACAAACTAGAGAAAATTTGGATACATTGGAATTATATGGTTATACTCTAGATGATGAAGATACTGAGCTTTATAAGACATATTTTAATGAATTAAAAAAAGTTTTGAGTGAAGAAGAAATAGATGAGGAAAAATATGCATCTTTATTAGTTCAATTGTTTATTGTAGATGTGTATAATCTTGATAATAAATTGACTAGTACTGATATTGGTGGTTTAGAATATATTCATGCTGATATGGTGGAAAATTTTAAAATAAATTTAGGCGATACGATGTATAATACTATCGAAAGTAATTTATATGGTGATAGAACTCAGGTTTTGCCAATTGTAAGTAATGTTAATATAGATGGTATAGAAGAATATACCTATCAATATGATAACAAAGACTATTCTGGTTATTTAGTTAATGCTTCCTGGGAATATGAAAATGATTTAGGGTATGAGAATCAGTCAAGTTTTATATTAATTAATGATAATAATAAACTAAATATTGTTGAAAAAATAGATGGTGAGTTGTAATGGATGAGGTATATGAATATTTAGTTAAAGACAGTGGTATTAAGTATAAGGACACAATTGTTATAGGCGTTAGTGGTGGCCCTGACTCTATGAGTTTGTTACATCTAATGAATAGAATCAGAAAAGAGATGGATTTGTTTATAGTTGTAGCTCATGTAAATCATAATGTGCGTAGTGAAAGTGAAAATGAGAAAAAATTTTTGCAGAAATATTGTGATGAAGAAGGATTGTATTTTGAATATATGAAAATTGAAAATTATGGTGAAGATAATTTTCATAATGAAGCACGTTCAATTAGATACAATTATTTTGATAAAATTTGTAAACAATACAGTGCAAAGTTTCTTTTAACTGCTCATCATGCTGATGACTTAATGGAAACTATTTTGATGAGAATTGTGCGTGGATCTACTTTAAAAGGTTATAGCGGATTTCAAAAAATTATTCATAAGGGTGAATACGTAATAATGCGTCCATTAATTGGAGTTACAAAGGAGCAACTTTTGAATTATGCTAAAGAAAATTGTATACCTTATGTGATTGATAAATCGAACGAAAAGGATGTGTATACAAGAAATAGATATAGGAAATATGTTTTGCCTTTTTTAAAAAGTGAGGATCCAAATGTACATCTAAAATTTCTAAAATTTAGTGAGACTCTTATTGAATATAATAATTTCATTGAAAAACAATTGGGTATGGTTATGACAAAAGTCTTTAAACAAGGATTAATTGATATAAATAGATTTTTGGAAATGGATCATATTTTACAAACTAAATTGATATATAATATTTTGGAACATATATATGGCGATGATTTATTAATCATAAGTGATACTCATGTAAATTTGATTTTTAATTTAATTAAATCAGATCGAGCTAATTGTGTTGTGCATTTACCGAACAATGTTAAAGCAATTAAAACATACGATAAAGTAAGTTTTAGTTATGATGAAGTTGACAATCAAGAATATGAGGTGGAAATTGATAAGGTAGTTAATTTACCCAATGGAATGAATATTGAAGTATTAATGAAGAGTGGAGAAACTAATAATTTTGTTACTAGATTATCTTCAAAAGAAGTCGTTTTACCATTAACGGTTCGTACAAGAAAAAATGGAGATAAGATAGAAGTGAAAGGTATGTCTGGCAGGAAAAAGGTAAATGATATATTTATAGATGAAAAAATTTCTATGTATGATAGAAAATTATGGCCTATAGTTTTAGATGCTAGCGACAAAATTGTTTGGATACCTGGATTAAAAAAAAGTAAATTTGACAAAAATATTAATCAAGAGTATGATATAATACTTAAGTACTATTAAAAGGAGAGATATAATTTTGAAAAAAAATACAGTAGTTAAAACATTTATGCCTTATTTAATGTTGTTTATAGTTATTTTATGTACTATGTATTTGTTTGATACGTTGAATAAAAAAGTTAATACATTAAATTATAATGAATTTGCAACATATTTGGAAGAAGGAAAAATTGAGGAATTAACAGTTACGCCAAGAAGTGGTAGTGGTGTTTATGAATTAGTAGGAAAATTAGAAGATTATGATGTTAATGAAACATTTGAATTGATTGTTCCACTTAGTGATAGTGTTATTGAAAATATTTTGAATGTTTCAGAACAGCAAAATTTAAATGTTGTTACAAAGGGTGATCCTAGTAATAGTTCATGGTTGGTTATTTTGGTTAATATCGTTCCAACTTTAGTTATTATTGGTCTTAGTTTATATTTGATTAATAAATTAATGGGCAATGCTAAAGGCGGAGGAACTTTTGACTTTGGAAAAAGCCGCGCTAAGATTAATCAAGAAAGTACGACGACTTTTAAAAATGTAGCAGGTCTAAAGGAAGAAAAAGAGGAAGTTAGTGAATTAATAGATTTTTTGAAAAATCCTAAAAAATTTCAAAAATTAGGAGCAAGAATTCCTAAGGGGGTGTTATTGGTTGGCCCTCCTGGAACAGGTAAAACATTGCTTGCAAGAGCGGTTGCAGGTGAAGCAAAAGTTCCATTTTATTATATTAGTGGTTCAGACTTTGTAGAATTGTTTGTTGGTGTTGGTGCGAGCCGTGTAAGAGATATGTTTAAGGAAGCTAAACAAAATGCTCCGTGTTTGATTTTCATTGATGAGATAGATGCAGTTGGTAGACAAAGAGGTACTGGTTTAGGCGGTGGACATGATGAGAGAGAACAAACACTTAATCAGTTATTGACAGAAATGGATGGATTTGGCTCTAATGAAGGCATCATAATCATTGCGGCAACTAATAGACCAGATGTACTGGATCCTGCTTTATTGAGACCTGGTAGATTTGATAGACAAGTAACTGTTAATTTGCCAGATGTTAAAGAAAGAGAAGCAATATTAGAGGTTCATGCTAAAAATAAAGTTTTAGATGAAAATGTTAATTTGAAAAGAATTGCTGAAAGGACTCCCGGTTATTCAGGTGCTGACTTAGAGAATATGTTAAATGAGGCTGCTTTGCTTGCTGTTAGAAGAAACAAACTATCAATTGGAATGGATGAAATAGATGAGGCCGGCGATAGAGTACTTATGGGACCTGCTAAAACAAGTAGGAAAGTAACCGATTTTGAGAAAAAGGTTGTTTGTTTTCATGAAGCTGGTCATGCTGTGATAGGAATTGAACTTCCTAATGGTGAAGAAGTTCATAAGATAACTATTATTCCAAGGGGAATGGCTGGTGGATATACTCAGATGTTGCCTAAGGAAGAAAGAACTATGGTTATGACTAAAGATGAGTTGTTGGATAGAATAACTTCTTTATTAGCGGGTCGTGTAAGTGAGGAAATGTTTTTAAATGAAATGAGTACTGGAGCTAGTGATGACTTTAAGAAAGCTACTAGAATAGCTCGTAGTATGGTTACTGAATATGGAATGAGCGATTTGGGACCTGTTCAATTTGAACATAGGAGTGAAGAAGTATTTCTTGGACGTGATTATACTAAGTCTAGAAATTATTCTGATACTGTTGCTTTGGAAATTGACCAAGAGGTACGAAAAATCATTGATGTTTGTTATAAGAGAGCAAAAGATATCATTCAAAAGAATAAAGATTTAGTTAATTTATTAAGTGAAACTCTTATGAGTAAAGAAACTTTAACTAAAGAAGAAATTGAAGATATTGTGAATAATTATAAAAAATCTAAGAGTAGTAAAAAAGCGAAAACTGTTAAAACAGTGAATAAAACTAAAAAAGTCACGGATAAATAAGCATTTTAAATAATGCTTATTTTTAATTGTAATAATGTTAATAATTTCTATTTTCAAAATTTGTGATATGTGTTAAAATTGTTATAGTGAGCGAGGTAGTATTATGGCTAAAGTTATATCACTGGTTAATCAAAAAGGCGGCGTTGGCAAAACAACTACAAGTATAAATCTAAGTAGTGCTTTAGGTCACTTGGGAAAGAAAGTTTTGCTGGTTGATTTAGATCCTCAAAGTAATAGTACAACTGGTCTTGGAATAAATAAAGCAAATATTAAACTTAGTATTTATGATGTTATAACTAATAGATGTGAAATATCTGATGCTATAATAAAAACTAAGTTTAAAAACCTTAGTATTATTCCTTCTATGATTTTTTTGAGTGGTGTAGAAATTGAATTAATGCAAACTAGTATGAGAGAAGATAATTTTATTCTTGGCGATCAATTAAAAAATCAGATTAATAAGGTTAAAGATAGATATGATTTTATAATTATTGATTGTCCGCCTGCATTAGGTATTTTAACTACTAATGCGTTAGCTGCTTCTGATAGTGTATTGATACCAGTTCAATGTGAGTATTTTGCATTGGAGGGTGTTACTCAATTATTAAATACAATTATTTTAACTCAAACTAAGGTTAATCCTAAACTTGATATTGAAGGGGTTTTGTTGACTATGTTAGATGGTAGAACATTAGTTGGTTTAGAAGTAGTGGAAGATGTTAGAAAATTTTTTAAGGAAAAAGTTTTTAATACAATAATACCAAGGCTTGTTAGATTGGTTGAAGCACCAAGTCATGGTAAGCCTATTATAGAGTATGATCCAAAATGTAGAGGGGCTTTGGCATATATTAATTTAGCAAAGGAAGTGATTGAGCGAAATGCAAGAGAAGAGGAGAGCGTTAGGGAAGGGTCTAGAACAACTGTTCAGCAATGAGGCTTTTAATATCGATGAATTAGAAAAAAATATTATTGAAAGTAGTAGTAGGGAAGATGTTAAACTTATTGATTTGAGTGAATTGAGAAGTAATCCTTATCAGCCAAGAAAAGTTTTTGATGATGAAAAATTGGAAGAATTAGCTACTTCTATTAAAGAATATGGCGTAATTGAGCCAATTATTGTTAAAAAAAGCATTAAGGGTTATGAAATTGTCGCCGGTGAAAGAAGAACTTTGGCTGCAAAAAAAGCTGGCCTTGAAAAAATTCCTGCAATTATTAGAGATTTCACTGATGAGGAAATGTTGGAAATCGCTATTTTAGAAAATATTCAACGTGAAAATCTAAATATAATTGAAGAAGCAGAAGCTTATAAGAAGATGCTAGAAACATTGCATTTGACTCATGACGAATTAAGTAAAAAAATAGGTAAAAGTAGAAGTTATTTAACAAATATTTTGGGTTTATTAAAATTACCTAATAAAATTCAAAATTTAATTTTAGATGATAAATTATCAATGGGACACGCTAGAATTTTGAGTAAATTAAGTGATGTTGAAGAAATCTTTACATTAGCGCAAAAGGTAATTGATGAGGATTTATCTGTTAGAGATTTAGAATTATTAGTAAGTGATGATTATAAAAGAAATAAGCCAATTGTTAAATCTAAAACTTCAATTAATCCTAATTATCAATATGTTCAAGATGTTCTTCGTGAGAAAATAGGTACAACTGTAAAAGTAAATAATAAAAATATAATTATTCCGTTTGATAGCGAAAAGGATTTGGAACGTATTTTGGAAATATTAAATGTTAAGGTGGAAATTGATTAAATGAACTATAAAGAAGGAGACACTGTTGTAATGAAAAAACCTCACCCTTGTGGTACTAATCTTTGGCAAATCGTTAGAACTGGTGTCGATATTAAGTTAAAATGTGTTAATTGCGGAAGAGTTGTTATGTTAGATAGATTGAAATTTGAAAAACGTTTAAAAAAGGTGGTGGAGTAGATGAAGTCAAAAGTGCAATTTAATCCTATTTTGATGTTTATCATTTTGATAGCAATTACTATTTTGTTAAGTGGTATATTGTCGTTTTTTAATATACAAGCTGATTACAGTACTGTAAATACAGTCACTAATGAATTGTCAAATAATAATGTTATTCAGGTGGAAAACTTATTGAGTGGTTCTGGAATTAAAGAAATAGCTACTACTGCTATTACTGATTTTGTAAGTTTTGCTCCATTATCTATGTTAATTATTATTCTTATGGGTATTGGTGTTTTGGAAAAAAGTGGATTTATGAAAGTTTTTTTTACACTTATAACTCAAAGTTTTAAAAAGAATACTTTAACATTTATTTTAATATTGTTGAGTATTTTGAGTACTTTAGTCGGAGATGTAGGTTATGTTGTATTTTTGCCTTTAGGAGCTTTGCTTTTTAAATATGGTCATAGAAATCCTTTAGGTGGTATTATTGCAGCATTTGCTGGTGTATCTTTTGGATATGGCATGAATGTCTTTTTGAGTGCAATAGATAGTAGTTTATTAACTATGACATTAAATGCTAGTCATATTTTGGATCCAAAGTATGATATTAATGTTTTCTTTCAGTTATTTATTATGTTAATTGCTATTGTAATAACTAGCATAGTTTTTACTAGAATTACTGAAAAAAATATTATGCCTAAATTGGGTAAATATGAATTTGATGATATAGAAACTTTGGAAGATGTTAAAATTACTAACAGACAATTAAGAGGTTTAATTGTTTCTTTAGGAGTTGGCTTCTTATACATATTATTTATTATATATATGATAATTCCTGGTTTACCTTTTTCTGGGGCGTTATTAGATCATAGTGGAAAGTATTATATTGATATGTTGTTTGGAACAAACGCTGTTTTTAGTCAAGCTTTTGTATTTATTATTACTTTCTTATTTATTATAGTTGGCTTTATTTATGGTTTTGTTTCTAAATCAATAAAAGGCAAAGATGTTTCTGATTGTTTATCTTATTCTTTAGATGGAATTGGAAGTATATTAGTATTAATTTTTATGGCTTCTTTATTTATAAGTACATTAAAAAAGTCTAATATTGGTTTAGTTTTAACTGCTTTATTATCTAATGTTATAGGTGAAGTTAGTTTGACTGGTTTTGGTTTGATTATTTTATTACTAGTTATTTCAATTGTTAGTCATATTTTTCATACGGGTATTGCTGCTAAATGGGCAATTTTGTCTGGAATTACTGTTCCTGTATTTATGAATGCTAGTCTAAGTCCTGAATTTGCACAAATAATATATACTGCAGGTGTAAGCGTTGCAAATGGTATTACTCCTGTAATGGCATATTTTGTAATTTATTTAGCGTTTATGGAAAAATATAATAAAAATGGAACAATTTCTATATTTGGAAGTATTAAATATACAGTTCCATATAGTTTTGCTGTATTAGTAATTTGGTTTATTTTAATAGCTTGCTTTTATATTACAGGTTTACCATTAGGCATTGGTTCTATGCCAGGAGTTAATTATGTCGCTTAAAGCTGGAATTATAGGGATGCCTAATGTTGGCAAAAGTACTTTGTTTAATGCTATTACTAAACAAAATATTTTAGCAGCTAATTATCCGTTTGCAACAATTGATCCTAATTTGGGTATAGTAACAGTTCCTGATGAGCGCTTGGCTGTGTTAGAACGTATGTATGTTCCTGAAAGGACAATTCCAACTCAATATGAATTTATTGATATAGCTGGTTTAGTCAAGGGGGCAAGCCAAGGCGAGGGTTTAGGTAATAAGTTTTTGTCTCATATTAGGGAAGTTGATGCAGTTATACATGTAGTTAGATGCTTTGAGGATAAAGATATTATTCATGTCGATGGCACTGTTGATCCTGTTAGGGATGTTGATATTATTAATACTGAACTTGCTATTAGTGATTTAGAACTTGTTGAAAATAGATTGTTAAAAATAGAAAAAAAGGCTAAAACGTCTAATGATAAAGCTGCTTTGTTTGAAGTAGATGTTATGAATAAATGTAAATCATATTTGGTAGAAAATAGGCCGCTAAGGGAAGTTTCTTTTACTGAGGAAGAGTTAAAAGTTATTAAACCTTTTAATTTTATTACTTTAAAACCAATTATTTATTTGGCTAATGTGACAGAAATGGATCTAGTTATGAAAACTAATAAATATATTGATTCTTTGCAAAATTACGTTAAAGGTTCTAAAGTAATTTTGATGTGTGCAAAAATTGAAAGCGAATTAGTTGAGTTTGATGATTTGGAAAAGCAAGTTTTTTTAAAGGAACTTGGTATTGAGGAAAGTGGGTTAAATCAGTTAATTAAGTCTACATATGAAATTCTAGGTTTAAGAACATTTTTTACTGCAGGAAGTGACGAAGTTAGAGCTTGGACTTTTAAGGCAGGTATGAAAGCACCCGAATGTGCCGGCATTATTCATTCGGATTTTGAACGTGGTTTTATAAGAGCTGAAGTTATAAGCTATGATGATTTAATTGCTTATGGAGATGAAAAGAAAGTAAAAGAGGCTGGTAAAGCCCGTCTTGAGGGTAAAGAATATGAAATGCAAGATGGTGATATTTGTTATTTTAGATTTAATGTTTAGGGGATCTTATGAATAGAAAAGAAATTAAAAATAAGGCTTTAAATTTGTTGGAAGATAATTTTTGGGTAATATGGTTTTCAATTTTTCTTATGTTTTGTATGCTAGGAATTATTGAATATGTATTTACTTTTTTTAATTTTAATTCTGATTTATTTGAAATTTTACTTTATTTTATTGTTGTTCAATTGATAATTTCTCCATTTAGTATTGGATTTAATTATTGCATTTTGAGAATAGTTAGAAAAGATAAAATGTATTTAAAAGATTTGTTTAAGTTTTATCCAAATTTCATAAATATATTTTTAGTTTCTTTGGTTATACAATTGTTTTTTTCAATTGGGTTTACTTTGTTTATTATCCCTGGAATAATTGTTGTTTTGGTTTACTGTTTTGTTAATTTTATTATTGCGGACGGTGAGTTTTCTGTTATTGATTCTTTGCGAGCTAGTCGAGAATTAATTTATGGTTATAAATTTGATTATTTTAAGTTTTTAATTAGTTTTATTGGTTGGTGGCTTATTGTTATATTTACTTTTGGTACGGCTATTGTTTTTGTGTTACCTTATTTTTTAGTTTCAAATGCTGTTTATTATGATTGTTTGAGATTAAAAAAGTAAATGTCTAATTTGTAATTTGATTTTGATTATAGTATTTTTTGCTGAATTTATAATAGACTTTTATAGTTAAGTTTGTTATAATATGCAAGAAGAGCAAGATGCTCCTTGCTTCTACGGAAGCCATAGACCATAAGGAGGTGAAAATATGAATAAATATGAAATAGTATTTATTATTAAAGCAGATCTTGAGGAATCAGTTATTAAGGATACTGTTAAATCATTTGAAAATGTTTTAACTGATATGGATGCTAAAATTGTTAACTCTAAAGAAATGGGACAAAAGAAATTAGCATATCCTATAAAGGATTCTATAAGAGGATATTATTATTTATTAAATGTTGAGGCAACTCCTAAAGCTATTAAAGAGTTTGATCGTAAAGCTTTAATCGATGAAAAAATATTAAGACATTTGATCGTTAAGGAGGAAGAATAATGAATAGAATTATGTTAGTAGGGAGATTGACTCGTGATCCTGAAATAAGGACTATGAGTTCTGGGTCTTCTGTTGCTAATTTTTCAATTGCTGTTAATAGGCCTTTTAAAAATAAAGAGGGTATAATTGAAGCTGATTTTATTAATATAGTTTGTTATAGATCAGTTGAAAATATAGGTAAATATTGTTTCAAAGGTAGCTTAGTAGGAATAGAGGGAAGACTTCAAACTAGATCTTATGATGCTCAAGATGGTAGTAAGAGATATGTGTCTGAGGTAGTAGCAGATAGCGTTGAATTCTTGGGTTCTAAGAAAGATCATCAAGAGAGTCAAAGCAGTAGTTTTGTTGATATTCCAAGTGCAACTCCTATTGATACTCCGTCTTTTGAAGATGGTATTGATGTATCAACTGAAGATCCTTTTAAGGATTTTGGAAGTGAAGTTGCATTAAGTGATGATGATTTACCTTTTTAGAAAGGAGAAATTATGGGAGAATTTTATCCAAGGAAGAAGAAAATTTGTCAAATGTGTGCTGGCAAAGATGTTGATTATAAAGATGTTCAAATCATTAGTAAATATATAAATGAACAAGGTAAAATATTACCTAGAAGAATGACTGGGGCATGCGCAATGCATCAAAGATATATTGCTAAGCAAATAAAAAGAGCAAGACAAATTGCTTTAATTCCTTTTACAAAATAAAAAAGATTTGTTTGTCAAATCTTTTTTTAATTGTCTCTAGCTATTAAAATTAATCTTAATAGTTCTAATATACTTGAAATTAATCCGGCAACATATGTTAAAGCTGCAGATAATAACATTTTTTGTGCACCTTCGTTTTCTTCTCCAATTAGTATATTTAATTTTGATAACTCTTGTTTTGCTCTTTTGGAAGCGTTGAATTCCACTGGCAAAGTTACTAATTGAAATATGACGCCAAAGGATACAAGTATTATTCCTAGCCATATTAAATCAGTAATGTATGTTAAAAAACCTATTAATAACACTATGTATGCTATTTTATTAGCAAAATTTACTATTGGAAAAATAAAACTTCTGATTCTCATAAATGCGTATCCGTTTTTGTCTTGAATTGCGTGACCACATTCATGTGCTGCCACTGAAACTGCTGATATGGTATCTGTGTGAAATACTGCTGAAGATAATCTTATTACTTTTCTTTGTGGATCGTAATGATCAGTTAAAAAGCCTTTTGTTTCAACTATATGAATGTCTTGTAGCCCGTTTGAATCTAATATTTTTCTAGCTGCATCAAATCCTGTAAGATTATTTGTATTCTTTATTGAAGAATATTTTTTGTAGTTAACGTTGATTATTATTTGTGCTGTTATAGGTATAATTAATATTCCTATAAAAATTAATAAATATGGATCCATTTTTTCACCTTCTTATGTAGAAAATTATATCATAGAATTGTGAATAAATTAAGAAATTTGTGCAACTTGTAATTTTTTTATTAATTTATCTAAATTGTTTGCGCCTTCTTTTATGTAGTTAGATTTTTTTATAATTTCTTTTATTTCAATATCTTTTAGTTTTGATTTTGATTTTATAATTTTAATAATATCTTTTTCTTTAAGATTGTTCATAATTATTTTGTTTTCTATTTTTAATATATTTTTGTCTTCTTTTAACTGATTGCTAATAAATCCTATTGAATTTTTCGTATTATTTTTTGTATTAGTAAATATTATTAAATTGTTTGCTAGGTTTATTATTTCATTTTTAGAGTTTTTTAAGATTCCATCTTCTAATATATTTTTAAATAAATTTTTTATTGTATAGTGTGCTTCATTTATGTTTTCAATTAGGATTATTGAATTCGGTTTAATTTTTAATTCTTCAAATGTGGTATTAGCGTCATTATAGCCTATGTATCCTTGAGGACTTCCAATTATTCTATTTATACTTATTTCACTTTTGTATTCATCCATGTTAATTTTTATTAGGTTGTAATTTGTGTATTTAGCTAGTAATTTTATCATTTCTGTTTTTCCTGTTCCAGTCGGACCTTCTATTAATATTGAATTTGGAACAGTTGATGTTTTGTTTAAATTGTCTATGTATAATTCAATTAGTTTGTTTATTTGCTTTTCCTGAGCTATTATTTTTTTATTTAGTTTGTTTTTTATTTCATTAAAGTATGATTGGTTATTAACATCATAAATTTTTATGTTGCTTTTTTTCTCAATTACCATTTTTAATATATCTACTGTTACTGTTTTTATATTTTTGTTATTTATTTTTTCTAGTTTTTCGTTTAGTGCATTTATGTCTTCGCTTAGCTTTATGGCAAAATTATAGTTTTCTTCTTTTATGTAATTGTTTTTTCTTTTATTTAGTGTTTTAATTTGTCTATTAATTTTTTCTATTTCATTAGTATTTGCAAATATGCTTGTTTTAGCACATACTTCGTCTAATATGTCTATGCTTTTGTCGGGCTCGCTTCTACCAAATATGTATTTTTTAGATAAAATTGGTATTTGTTTTAGTATTTCATTAGGAATTCTTACGTTGTGGAATTTTTCATAATCGCTTTTAATTTTTGATAAAATATTTATGATTTCTTTTTCGTTTGGTTCCTCTATAATTATTTTTTGAAATCTTCTATCTAGTGCTTTGTCTTTTTCTATGGTTTTTTTGTATTCGTTTATCGTAGTTGCTCCTATGCATTTTGCTTTTCCTCTTGCTAACATTGGTTTTAATATGTTTGAGGCATCAATTGCACCTTCGGCTCCGCCGGCTCCTACTATTGTGTGTATTTCGTCAATGAATAAAATTATGTTGTTATTGTTTTCTAGTTCTTTAACAATTTTATTCATTTTTTCTTCAAATTCTCCTCGATATTTTGTGCCGGATATTATGCTTGCAAGGTTAATGGAAATAATAATTTTATTTTTTAGAATTGGCGGTATGTTTTTGGTTACAATTCTTCTAGCTAATTCTTCAACTATTGCTGTCTTACCAACTCCAGCTTCTCCAATTAGTATTGGATTGTTTTTGTTTTTTCTTGCAAGTATTTCAATAATGCGCTCTATTTCTGAATCTCTACCTATTACTTTGTCTATTTCGTTGTTTATAACTAGTTCATTTAAGTTTGTTCCTAATTCAGTTAATATGTTGTTTTCGCTTTTCGTTAGTTCTTTTACAAAGTCTTTATATAATAAATTTATGTCTTTTGATAATGTTTGTAAAATAGTGTAGGCTTTTGAGTTTTTTTCATCTAGTATTGATAGTGTTAGATTGATTGGTGTTATTTCACTTGAATTATCTTTGTTCGTTACAAAGGCATTGTCAATTATTTTTTTTGTCGTAAGTGTGTAGTAATTGTTACTTGTGTTCGCATTACTTTTTTTTATTAATTTTTCTGCTTCATTATATGTTATGTTGTGTTTATTAAATAGTTGTTTTGCTTTTGTTTCTATTTTTAGTAGTGATAATAAAATGTGCTCACTTGAGACAAATTCATTTTTAAATTTTTTTGCTTCTATTTCGCTGTTTTTTAGTATTTTGATAATGTCTTTTGTGTAGTTCATTATTCCTCCCTTAATTATATATGTTATATTGTGTTTATATATTAATTTTTATTCAGTTGTTATTAAATTTAATAGAAATTTTAGCAAAAAAAAAGACTTTTTAAATTTGTCTTTTTTAATTTTATATCAATACTGATATGAATATTATTATAACAATAACTACAAAAAGTTCTGAAAGTAATTTCCAACTTTTCTTTAGCCATTCTACATAAGGTATATCTAAATATGTTAGACCAAGAATTAGTAAAGTACTTGTTGGAGCAACTAACATAGTTAATCCGTAGAATGATTGTGTTATTATCGCTAATGAATTTATTGCTTCTGTTGCTGGGAATGTTCCTGCAATTAATGGTATTGATGATTGTGCTAAATATATCATGTCAACGTTTAATACTGAACCTATTATTGTAATAAATGATGTTAAGAAAATATTAAAGTTCTCTGATAAATTTATTATGTAATCTGTAATTGTTATATAGAATGGATGGTAAGCTGTCATTATTATAATCATCATACTAAATGATACTAATAATGCAGGTTTTAACATCTTTTTTAGTCCATTTAACATGTTATCTATTATTTCACTTAATTTTTGTTTATAAGTAAATCCTATTATAATTGCTGCAGCAAATATTATCATTGAAATTTCTAGATATGTCCAACTACCAAATCCTTCTAAGTATCCAAGTAAATTAGCTACTAATGGGTATTCTCCTATTGTCCAGTTTGTAATTGTTTCATGTAATTTAGTAAAGAATTCTACACCAAATACATCTGTCCATGGTGTTGGCGCTAAAATTAGTAGTATAAATATTATTGTGAATATTACACAAATTGGCCAACTTGCTTTTTTTACTTGTTTCTTTTCTCCAATAAATGGAATTTCTTCTTCTGAATCTAGTTTTGCTTTTTTTGCTTTCTTTGCATAATTTAATGTAAACATTATATATATTACATATCCAATAACAAGTAATGCTATTTTCGTTAATAAATCGTTATCAAATCCTGTGATTCCTGTAACTTGATTTATGTAACCGTTGATATAAATACTATAAGTGCTTCCAATCATACCAATAAACATAGGTATAATTGTAACTAAAAATGCAGTTATTTTGTCATATCCCATTAATAATATTATTGCGACTAATGCTGGCACGAATACGAACATCATTAAGTTTAATCCTAGTATACTAGATAATGCAGTTAGTATTAGTGTTATTATAACTATAAATAAATGTTCTTTCCCTTTTAAGCGTTTTACTAACTTTTCTAATATATTTCTATATTTTCCTGTGTTTTCTAATACTCCATATAATGTACCAATAGTTAAAATAAATACTATTGTTTGTACGAAGTATTGAAATGATAGGAATGGGTAACTTAATAAGTCAAATATTCCTACTGGCATAGTTCCTAAATCAATTACTGTTGATCCGCTATAATAGCTTGACGGAATAATCCAACTCAATACCATAATTATTAGTGCTAAAATCCCTATGATTTTAAGCAATCCGTTCTTTTTCATTTTTACCTCCCATTTAATTATACAATATTTTGTTTCTTACTTACAAGTTTTATTCAATTATGTTCTAGTTTTTTTCTTTCATGTGTGGGAATAATATTACTTCTCTTATTGTTTCTGACCCTGTTAGGAGCATTACAAATCTGTCAATTCCCATGCCCATACCACCTGTAGGTGGAAGTCCAAATTCTAGCGCTTCTACATAGTCTTCGTCCATGTCGTTTGCTTCTTCATTTCCTAGATTTTGTTCTTTGACTTGTGCTTCGAATCTTTCTCTCTGGTCTATTGGATCATTTAGTTCTGTAAATGCATTTGCATATTCTGAACCGCAAATAAATAATTCAAATCTTTCGGTAAATCTAGTGTCTTGTTTGCTTTTTTTTGCTAATGGACTTATTTCAATTGGGTAACTGTATACAAATGTTGGATTTGTTATTTTTTCCTCACAGTATTTTTCAAAAAATGCTTCAATTATGTGTCCGTATCCAAAATGTGGTTCTATTTCGATTTCATGTTTTTTTGCGAGTTCTTTTGCTTCTTCTAATGTGTAATTTTCTTCAAAGTTTATTCCGGTTTGTTCTTTGATAAGTTCTGTCATTTTTACACGTCTAAATGGTTCTTCAAAGTTTAATTCATTATTTTTGTATGAAATTATTAATGTACCTAATACTTTGTTCATTGTGTATTTTATTAGGTTTTCAGTAAGTTCCATCATTCCTTCTAAGTCGGAATATGCTTTGTATACTTCTAATGTTGTAAATTCAGGATTGTGGTTTCTGTCCATACCTTCGTTTCTAAAAAGTCGACCTATTTCGTATACGGCGTCCATTCCTCCTACAATTAATCTTTTTAAGTGTAGTTCTGTTGCAATTCTTAAGTACATATCTATGTTTAGTGTGTTGTGGTGTGTTATGAATGGTCTTGCAGTTGCTCCTCCGCGAATTGTTCCTAAAATTGGTGTTTCAACTTCTGTGTAGCCTAAATTATCTAAATATTCTTGAATACTTCTTATTATTTTTGGTCTTGTAAATGCTATTTTTCTAGCGTCTTCGTTCATTATGAGGTCAACATATCTTCTTCTAAAACGTTCTTCAACGTCTTGTAAACCATGGTATTTTTCTGGGAGTGGTCTTAGTGATTTTGTTAAGTGTGTGTATTCTTTTGCTTCTATGCTTAATTCTCCAGTGTGTGTTTTCATTACTTTTCCTTTTATACCTACTATGTCACCTATATCATTTTTTTGGAAAATGTAATACATGTCTTCGCCAATATTATCAATTTTTACATATATCTGTATTTGGCCAAATTTATCTTGGATGTGCATAAATCCTGCTTTCCCTTTTACTCTTTTTGTCATTATTCTTCCGGCTATTTGTGCGGTAATGTTCATTTCTTCTAATTCTTCTTTTGTGTAGTTGTCATATTTTTCTTTTAGTTCTTTTGAATTTGTTGTTACTTCGTATCTTTGGCCAAATGGATCAATTCCTCTTTCTTCAAATTCTTTCATTTTTTCTCGTCTTACAATTTCTTGATCTGTTAATTCTTTCATTTTATTCCTCCTTTAAATAAAAAAATTAATGACAAAAGGGCGTTTTACCGCGGTACCACCTTTTTTATCATTAATTGATATCTCTTTTTGATAACGGATTAAATCCGGACAGTAATGTCATTTCAAAGGTTTTATTCGTATTGTACTTGCTATTGGCTTCCATCGTTCCAACTTTCTATAAGTAGTTTACAATATTACTCGTCCTTCTCTTCAATTTGTGTTTATTATAGTACACAACTAACTCAATTGTCAATATTTAGTAGCCTCTTGTTCCTACTAAACTCTCGTCATTTGTTATTAATTCGTCAACATCTATGACTTCAAAATCTGTTTTATTCTTTCTTATAATAATTTTTTCAATCCCAGCATTTATGATAAATCTTTTACAAAGTGCACATGGTCTAGCATCTTTTACATATTCATTGGTATCATTTTCAATTCCTACTAAATATATTGTTGAACCTATCATGTCTTTTCTTGCAGCACTAATTATTGCATTTTGTTCAGCATGTACGCTTCTACAAAGTTCATATCTCTCACCTCTAGGAACTTTTAATTCTTGTCTAATGCAAAAGTTTACATCACAACAATTCTTTCTGCCTCTTGGGGCTCCTGCGTAACCTGTTGATATTATTTCGTCATTTTTGACGATTATTGCACCGAATTTGCGTCTTAAACAAGTCCCTCTTTCGCTTACTGATTCGGCAATATCTAAATAATAATTATCTTTTCCTATTCTATTCATTTTATCTCCTCCATATATTCTTTAATTATTTTTATAAATTCTTCTTCAGTTTTTGATTCCATTATTTTTAATTTTATTTCTTTGTTGTTTGTAAGCCCTTTAATATACCATAGTGCATGTGATCTTATTTCTAATAATGCTTGCTTTTCGTTAGTATTTTGTTTCAATAAATTGTAGTGTTTGATTATCATTTCTAGTTTTTCTTGACTAGTGGGCTTTGAAATTATGTTATTGTGCTCTATATATTCAATGCATTCTTTTATGATCCATGGATTTCCTAGTGTGGCTCTTCCTATCATAACTGCGTCGCATTTTGTCTCTTCTAACATTCTTTTTGCATCATAAATAGTTTTAATGTCTCCGTTTCCAATTACTGGTATTTGTATATTTTCTTTTATTTGTTTTATAATATTCCAATCAGCTTTTCCAGTATAGCCTTGACTCCTTGTTCTGGCGTGAATGCAAATTGCTTTTGCACCTGCTTTTTCACACATTTTTGCTACTTCTACTGCGTTTATATGGTCATTATCCCAGCCACTTCGTATTTTTACTGTAATTGGTGTATTAGTGTTTTTCACAACTTCGGATACTATTTCAAAAATTTTTTGTGGATTTTTTAATAGTGCACTTCCGGCTTGGTTTTTTAAAGCTATTTTTGGAACAGGACATCCCATATTTATATCAATTATGTCAGGTTTTATGTTTTGTTCTATGTATTTTGCACTTTCTACAAATGTTTTAGTGTCGTTTCCAAATATTTGAATTGTAATTGGCCGCTCATTTTCACTAATTTGTAGTAAATCTAATGTTTTTTTGCTATTGTACTTGATACCCATTGTACTTATCATTTCTGAATAAATTAATCCGGCACCCATTTTTTTTATTATTGTCCTATAACTTTTATTAGATACACCAGCCATTGGGGCAAATACAATTTGATTATTAATTGTTACGTTTCCTATTTTCCACTTCATGTTTTTATTATAACTAATAATTATGAAAAATTAAATATTGAAGTTTTATTTATATAAAAAAAACGATATTTTTCATATCGCTTCTTTTGTTTTTTAATTTTCAATTGGATTAAATGTTAGTGTACATGTTCCGCTTTTTGATACATTATCAATAGTAAATAAACTTCCGCTTACGCTTCCTACTAGACCATTATCACATTCTATTTTTGGATTAGTTGTTGTATATCCTTCGTTACTGTTAAATGTGAATGATACTCGATTTCCTGCTTCTACTGTTTTTGTATCTTCAATTGGTGTTCCGTTTACTATTTTTAATGTTACTGTATATTTGTTTGATTTAAAGTCGACAGTACAAGTTGAATTTTTTGTTACATTGCTAACTGTTAATGTGTTTGTATTAGTGTCATAAGTTGCTGTTTGCCCATCTGAACATGATACTTTGTTATATACGTAATCAGAACCTGGTGTTATTACTGTTGTTATTGTATCTCCGTGTTTGGCAGTTTTAGTTTCTTCTGAAATTGAACCATTATTTGCTGTAAATTTAATAGTGTATTCGCCAATTGAATATGTTACTTCACAAACTGAATTTTTTGTTACATTACTAACTGTTAATGTAGAATTTTCTTCATTCCATTCGGCAGTTGCGTTGTTAGTACATTCAACTTTTTCAAAATTGTAGCCTTCTGTTGGTGTTATGTTATATGTTATACTTTCGCCTCTTTTTACTTTTCTGTCTTTTAATGCTTCTAGTTCGTTGACAACGCCATTATTTGCTTTTATTTCAACTTCAAAATAGTTTGATACAAAGTATAATACGCATGTTGCATCGCTGTTTTTTTCTGGAACTGAGAATTGCCATAAATCGTTATCCCAAATTCCTTTTACATTATTTGTGCAGTCATATTTTTCAAATGAATACATTGCTAATGTTTCTTCTTCGTTATTTATATCGTTATTGTCTTCGTTCTCATCAGTTGAGTTTTCATCTTTTTCATTAACTGGCATTTCGCTTACTTCAACACCATCTAAATAATATTTATATTCAATTTTGTAATCTTTTTCATTATCACTTGGGTCTTTTTCCTTTTTACTCTCTAAATATCCAACAATTCCTAATGCTGTGCAACCAACTATTAATATTGATATAATAACTATCATTGATTTTCTCATTCTTTTTTCCTCCAATATTTTATAATATAATTCTAATATTATATGAATATTTTGTCAAGAATTATACTTATTTT
>CALVQQ010000012.1 GCA_944358255.1 uncultured Bacilli bacterium
ATTTGTCACCAAGGCCAACTCCTTCGCTTGCTCCTTCAATTAGTCCTGGCAAATCAGCTACTACAAATGATTTGTCGCTTATTTTAACTACACCTAAGTTTGGAGATAATGTTGTAAAGTGGTAACTTGCAACCTTTGCATTAGCACGACTTATTGTATTTATTATGCTGCTTTTCCCAACTGAAGGTAAACCAACAATCCCAACATCTGCGAGTAATTTAAGTTCGCATTTTATAGTTCTTTCTTCACCTGGTAATCCGTATTCGCTTGTAATTGGCGCTTTGTTTTCGTTTGTTTTAAATGCTGCGTTTCCTTTACCACCACGTCCGCCTGTTGCTATAATAAATTCTTCTTTGTCTTTTGTTATATCACAAATTATAAGCCCTGTTTCTTCGTCTGTTACTGTAGTTCCTACTGGAACTTTTATTGTTACATCTTCTCCTTTTGCTCCGGTTCTGTTTGACCCTTTTCCATTTTCTCCTTTGTTGCCTTTTATTAGTTTTTTATATCTTAAATCTATTAGTGTTTTTAACCCTTCGTCTCCTTTGAATATTATGTTTCCACCTTTTCCACCATTTCCACCATCAGGTCCGCCCATTTCAACAAATTTTTCATGGCGAAAAGAAGTGCATCCATCTCCACCTTTTCCTGCAATTATTTTTAGAATGACTTCGTCAATAAACATAATATTCACTTCCTATTAAATATTTTATCATATTGATACTTTTTTTACCATTTAAAAAAATTAAAACCTTTTCAGTTTTAATATACATATCATAAATTGTTACACATTGTTATTTTTTAAAAATTCCCTTAACATTTTTACTAATGCTCTTTTTTCAATTCTTGATACATAACTTCTAGATATTTTCATTTCTTTTGCAATTTCTTTTTGTGTTTTTTCTTCTCTATTTAATAAACCATATCTATTAATTATTACTTCTTTCTCTCTATCACTTAAACAGTCTATGTAACTTTTTAATAATGTTATATTTTCTTTTACATATAACTCATCATTGACTTCACTATCTGTTTCTTTAAGTATATCTAAAAATGTGATTTCATTTCCTTCTTTATCAAATCCAATTGAATCATCTAAACTTACATTATTTTGGTTCTTTTTATTGCTTCTAATGTACATCAAAATCTCATTTTCAATACATCTTGCTGAATAAGTTGTTATTCTTACGTCTTTATTTACTTTGTATGAATCAATTCCTTTTATTAACCCAATTGTCCCAATACTTATTAAATCATCTGTGTCCTCTTTAAAACTTTCAAATTTTTTTACTATATGTGCAACTAACCTAAGATTATGTTCTATAAGTATACTTCTCGCATTTTTGTCCCCTTTCATCATTAAATCAATATATTTTTCCTCTTCCTCTTTTGTTAAAGGCTCAGGAAAAACATTTATTGAGTATGATGTTGTAAATATTTTTAAATTTTTTATAAATTCTAAAATTTTTTTTAACACTTTTTTCACCTACTTAATGATATTCTTTTGTTTTTAAAGTATGAAAAAAGTCACTTTTTATTAGTGACTTTTTACTATCATTTTTACATGTAATGTTTTATCTTCAGTATCTGATTCAAATGTTGGTTTACTTACTTCACTTATTGTTGCAAGTAATTCGCTTTCTATAACGTTTTTATTATTATTTATTACATTTTTTATTTCCTCATTATCTGTAATAAATTCTATATTTATTCTATCACTAACATTATATCCAGCATTCTTTCTAAATACTTGGCACTCTCTAATGATATCCCTTAATAAACCTTCTTCTTTTAATTCTTTTGTTATCTCTATGTTTAAACCAACTGTTAAATTATTTTCACTTGCAATTCTTATTGTGTCTTTTTCTTTGTAGTTTATTACAATTAAATCTTTTTCTAATGTGTATTTGTCTAATTTAAACTCGCCTTTATTTTTTAACTCATTAATTAATTTCTTATCATCTTTAACATTTTCAAGTAATTCTTTTACTTTGTTTACATCTCCTTTAAATTTCATACCTGCATTTTTAAAGTTAAGTGTCATATATTCGTCTTTAAGTTCGTCAAAGTTTTCTAGTACTTTTAGTTCTTTTATGTTTAATTCGCTTTTAATTATTTCTTCATATTTTTTAACGTTTTCATCGTAATTTTTACTTTCTAGATATATTGTACTTAGTGGTTGTCTTACTTTAATTGAGTTTTCATTTCTTAGTTTTAAACCTATTGTTATTATATTTCTAGCGTAGTCAGTATATTTTAGTATTGTATCTTCTATGTTGTATCCACTTGTTTTTGGCCAATTACTTAAATGAACTGATGACTCAGAATTTTTATCATATGTTTTTATTAAATTTTGCCATATATATTCTGTCATAAATGGAATTATAGGCGCCATTATAAGAGTTGCGGTTTTAATTGCATTAAATAATACATAATAGGCAATTTTTTTATCTATATCATCTTCACTTTTCCAATATCTTCTTCTATTTACTCTTATATAAAAGTTTGATACATCGTCGACGTATTTTTCGAAATTATCACAAACGTCTTTTGAACTGTAATTATTCATAGCGTTTGTACTATTCTCAATAAAATCGTCTGTAATTTTAATTAGCCATTTATCGATTGTAGTAAGATCACTAATATTTGGTTTGAAATTTGTTAAATCAATTTTATCTATACTAGCATAAGTGTTAAAGAATATTACCATATTCCAAAGTGACATTAATTTTCTTTTTGCTTCGTCTCCTAGATTAAATCCAAATCTAACGTTATTTACTGGGTTAGCACTAGCATATAGATATCTTGAAGCGTCAACTCCAATTTTATCAGTTGCTTCTTCAAAACTTATATTAAAACCTGTTTTTGAAAACTTACTTCCATCTTCTGCTTGAACCATGCCATGAGTTCCTACTGCTTCATAAGGGGGAACTCCTTCAATTACAGTGCTCATAAATAGCATTGAGTAAAACCATAATCTGATTTGTTCATGCATTTCTACAACATACTCTGCAGGAAAATAACTTTTCCAATATTCTTTATCAGTAAAGTATTTTAATGTACTAAATGGAACAATTCCTGCATCTAGCCATACATCTCCTACTTCAGAAACTCTATTTACTTCTTTACCACATACTGGGCACTTAATTTTAATTTCATCAATCCACGGCCTATGTAGTTCTTTAATGTTATCTACTAGTTGCTTATCTGTACTTAATTCTCTCAATTCTTCTTTTGATCCTACTACTGTTAAATGACCACATTCACACTTATAAAATGGTAAAGGTAAGCCATAAAATCTTTTTCTTGATATATTCCAGTTTGACATATTTTCAAGCCAGTCTATCATTCTTTTCCCTTGATATTCAGGATACCATTTAACTTTCTTAGCATTTTCAATTAATTTTGGTCTAAGTTCATCTACTGCAATTGCATAGCCTTTATCTAATCTAAATATTATATCTTCTTTACATCTCCAACAGAATGGATAACTGTGTTTTATTTTGTGTGTGAAATACAATTTATTGCGTTTTTTTAATTCTTCAAATACTAGTTCAGGAACTTCATCCGTCTTTTTACCACTGTAAAAGCCAAAACCATCATAGAATAGACCATTTTCATCTACTGGTATTACTATTGGTAAACCTATTTTTGTCCCTAAATCAAAGTCCTCAGCGCCACAACCAGGAGCAATATGAACTACACCTGAACCATCTTCGTTTGAAACATCTTCCCATAATACAATTTTATGAATGAAGTTTTGCTTTTCAAGTTCTGGAAAACACGTTTCATATGTTAAACCTTCTAATTCAGTACCTTTAAATGTTTTTAATATTTCCCCACCATCTTTTTTGAAACGTTTTTCGTATACATCTAAACACATTATTAATGGTTTTTCTTCTTTTTCAAACTTTATACTTGCATATTCTAAATTAGGATTGACTGCAAGAGCGACGTTAGCTGAAAGAGTCCATGGTGTAGTAGTCCATACTAAAATGTTTTCTTCTCTACCGATAATCGGTAATTTAAAGAATACTGCCTCATGTTCTACATCATGATAACTACCACTCATTTCGTGTTCGCTTAAGCTAGTTCCGCACCTTTTACACCAAGGCATTGGTCTATAACTCTCTACAATCCATCCATTTTCATGGCATTTTTTTAAAAAATACCAAATACTTGTTATATTTTCATCAGTTAACGTGTAGTAAGAATTATCCCAATCCATCCATTGACCAAGTTTTTTTGATTGTTCAGTTATAACACCAGCAAATTTCTTAACACGATTAACACAAGCATCAGTAAACTTGTCTAACCCAAACTCTTCAATTTCTTTCTTTGTTTTGAAGCCTAGTTCTTTTTCAACCTCAACTTCTACCCATAATCCTTGTCCATCAAATCCATTTCTATAATGAGAAGTGTATCCGTTCATCGCTTTATATCTTAAAAATGTATCTTTTAAAGTTCTACCCCATACGTGGTGGATTTTCATGCTGTTGTTTGCTGTGATAGGGCCATCAATGAATCTGTACTTTTTACCATTCTCATTTTTCTTTAATAATTTTTTAAAAGTTTGATCTTCTTCCCAATAATTTAATATTTCTTTTTCATGTTCGATAAAGTTGTAGTTATTATCTAATTTCATATTTTCTCCTTTCAAAATAAAAACGCCCTTACAAAGGACGTTTAATTACGTGGTACCACCTTATTTGCTTCTCTTACTCTTAACGTGAGTTATTCGTATTTTTCTACTCTTTTCAAAAAATAACATCAGAACTGATCTATAATATATTACTTATAATTGTTTTCACCAACCACAATTTCTCTAAATAATTAATATATTACCGGTTTCCTCATTTGCTATAGAAAGATTATATACAATATTTTTTGTGTTGTCAAATTAATATACAAAAGGATAGAGTAAAATGGATATGGGATTCTATACAAAAAGGAAGACCTAATGTAAAATGTAATTATTAAACAAACACTTAAGGAGGTCTTCCATATGGAAATTATATCACAAAACTATGAAAAAATATTAGAAAATTTAATAATTAATAATTTTTCTGATATTTTAAAAAATAATTTAAATAGAAATATTAATGAAAATAAAGTTTTTAATTATATTGCAATCCTTGATACTTTAGATGAAAGTTTATGTAAAATAGCTAAAGAATCACTTATCAATATTATTGAATCTCTTGATCGAGGTTATAAAAACTCTATTGAAAGAAAACATTCTTATCATATTAAATCACATAATAAACGAACCATAATGACTATATTTGGTGAAATTACTTATCGTAAAACCATTTACTCACACAAGCATTTTAATAAGTTTTATTGCTTCATTGATGATTATTTAGGACTTAAAAAATATGACTACTTTGATCCATATATAAAATCCATGGTAATTAAATATGCTTCGGATAATCCATATAGTAAAGTTGCTAAAATAATAAATGACATAATATTTAATCGTATTAAATTAGATGAGCCATTTCAATATATTTCTAAACAAACCGTTAGAAACATAGTTCTTAATGAACCTATTAGTGAACCAGAAATAAATCAATTGGAAACTCCTAATGATTTATATATAATGGCTGATGAAAAATTTGTTTCCACACAAAATAATAACAATAGTGATGTTATGGTTAAAGAAATTGTAGTCTTTGATGGAAAAACAATTAAAAATAATAGATCAACTTTAAATAATAAATACTCTTTTGCTTCATTTAACAATAGTCTTTTAAATAAAACTTTAGATTATTTATATTATGTTTATGATATGGACAAAATTAAAAATATTTTTATTATGGGAGATGGGGCTAATTGGATAAAAAACTTAAAACATTATTTTAAAATAAATAATCAAACTAATGTGATGTTTTGTTTAGATAAATTTCATTTTAAACAAGCTATTCATCACATAACAACAGACAATTTATTAGAAAAATATTTAACTGATTATGTTTTACACAATATGAAAAATGAATTTATAAATGTTTGTGATTCTTTAATTGCTTCTTACCCTCATAGAGAAGAAACTATACAAGCAAAAAAAGATTATATATTAAATAATTGGCAACACATAAATAATTTATATAATAACAATTTAAAATGTCCAATGGAATCTCAAATATCTCATACTCTTGCTGATTTATTAACTTCTAGACCAAAAGCTTACTCATTAAAAACATTAGAAAAAATATTAAAACTTCGGTTATTATATAAAAATAAACATAATATAAAAATGTTATATTTAAATAATTATAATAACAAAAATATTAAAACTTATAAAAATGACAATATTAGTTTCAAAATATTTGAAAAACAAAATAATTATAAATTTGATGAAAGTTTACTAAAAGATAATTACCAATATATAAAAAAAGATTACTCTTGTACTGTTAAAATACCATTTGATTGGTTGTATTAAAAAATAATAATGTTTAATTATTACTTTTTAACTTGGTTTTTTTCCATTAACTCTTTACTCTAACTACAAAAGTTAGATGTAATTTAAAAGATACAAATAATAAATCTTTAAATTCTGTTTAATCTTACAGTTACTCTGTTGGAACTATCACTTGTACATGTGAAGAGTGTTAAATCAAATTCACTATCAATCATCGCACTTACTTCTTCTGGTTTTAAAATTTCAATTAATTCCACTTCGTAGACATATTCATTATTATTAACATCAGTTATGATTACTTTATCTTTTTGACTTAATTTTTTCAAATTTGCAAACATACTTTTATAAGAATGAGCACATATAACAAGGTCATTTGTTTCTATTGCACCATAATATCTACATGGTGCAATTTGCATTTTTTTATAGTCCCAATCGTTCATAATAGGTAACTTTAAATCTAAACTTTCTATATATATTACGCCTATGTAATTATTATCATCAATTTTAATTGTACTTACTTCTTTTGTTTCTATTTCACTATTAATAATTATTTTTTCTAGTTTATTGCGCACTTCGTTAGACTTTGACTTAGCATTTTCATCACAATATATATTATAACAAAGCATACAAATTGAAGTTAATATAAATGCTACACCAATACTTATTAATATAATTGACAATTTACGCATTATTAAATTCTCTTTTTAAAATGATTATACCGATAAGAATAAATATTACTCCACTAATAATTAAGAATACTATTGGATAAAATATTTGACCTGTTTGAGGTAATTTATCGCTATTTATTATGGTAAATACATTATCAACGATTTGATAACTATCAATATATCCTTTAGGTACATTTACTTCTTTGATATAGTATTCATCGCTTGCTTCAATATCTTCAAATGTATAAGACCAGTTATTTTCTTCATTTAATACCACAGTTTCAATAACTTCATCATTTTTGTATAAATTAACTAATATTTCATGAGGTAAGTTTTCATTAACTGTGTTCCATACTTTATTTATTATAAGATCCATTACTTTATATATGTCTGTTTTTGGTAATGCACTTATATCATAAATCCATTCATTATCAATTACATTAGGAATCATAACTAGGAAAGAATCAATAACAGAAAAACCTTCCACTTTATTAGATTGGGTCACTATATATAACCCTAAATCTAGATTATCAAATGTAACTATTCCCTTATCGTTAGTTGATTTAGTTATACTTAGTACATCTTTTGTTATACATTTTAATATTTCACTTGTAGCGTTTGAATTTTCTAAATCTTCTAGATTAAAGTCACATGATTTTATTTCATCCACATATTCAAATTTTAAATTATTGTTATATTCTGTGGCATCAGCAACTTTATAAATAGTTATCTCAGCACCTTCAACTACAACGTTTTCTGAATTTTCTATTAAAGTTACTTTGATATTTCCTTTTTTATCAAAATCTATAATATTATCTGCATTTAACTTAAGCGTAACACCAAAAAAGATGCAAAAAATTAAAATTAAACTTTTTATTATCTTATTTAGCATATTTCCTACCTCCAAACTCTTTTTTCATTTTAGATGGATAAATATATTTGTCAATTATATTTTTATTTTTATTCACAGGTTTAATAACAACAATTAATAATAAAGCAATTATTATAAATGCTGCAATAAATGAAGTAACAATTATATTGCTAATCTTAAATGCTTCTGTAGTAATATATCTTGTTTTAGCTTCTCCTGTAATCCTAATTCCTCTTACTAATAATCTGTGAGTATTTATTCCATATGGTGTACATGTCATTAATGTGACATAATCTTTTTCTTTATCTATAGCTAAGTACTTTATTTCAGTTGGTTTTATTACTTTAATTTCATCAACTTGATAAGTTAATTGCTGCTGTAAAATAGTAATAGTAAAAATGTCTCCTATTTCTAATTTATCTAAATCCGTAAATAACTTAGAAGATGGTAACCCTCGATGAGCCGATAAAACACTATGAGTTCCTATTCCACCAACAGGTAAACTTGAACCCTCTAGGTGCCCAACAGATTTACTTAACACTTCATCACTTGTTCCGTGATATATGGATAACTCTACATCTATTTTGGGTATATGAATGTATCCCATCATGCCAGTATCAGTGATATTTAAAATATCATTATAGTTTTCTAACTTTTTATAATTATAAAACGGATCTATTAGTTTATTTAATTCGTTATTATAATCATTTGCCCTTTTAATTTCTTCTTTGTTTTTTTCTTTACTATAATCAACTAAAATTTTCTCATAACTTTTAATGGCTTTAGTTTGATATTTTTCATTATATAGGTTGCTAAGTGAAGGGTATAAAAGAATTAAAAGCCCTATTAAGAAAAATACCAACATAATTATAACGGTCTTTTTTTTCATTTTTTACCCCACACTTTTTACAATCTATTATATTTCTTTAGCTAGTCTTAAACGTGCTACTAGTAAAATACCGAAACTTAATACCATTATTGAACCAATAGTAATAAACAATGTTGTTCCTATTCCACCAGTACTAGGTATCATTGAACCTGTTGTATTTACTATTTGTAAACCACCGCGTACATATGTATTTTCATTAATTTCAGCATCTACATCTGAATTATCTGCTACACTAAATTCAACACGACTAGTTAATTTATTGTAACCATTTGGTGCAGTTATTTCTTCTAAGAAGTATGAAACATCACCATCTAAACCTTTTATTGTTACTTTTCCAGCGCTTATAGTTGCTGAGTTATTAACATCTATTGTATAATCAACACGATAAACTCCGTTTCCTTCATCTACTAATGGAACAATATTTCCGTCAGTTTTTGCATCATATAATTTAAATGTTGCACCTTCTAGAACAATATTTTCTGAATCAGTTTTTACAATATCAAAAGTATAAGTATATACTTTTGTTTGATCTTTAAGAGTTACGTGATTGTCTCCATATTCTAGCCATGTATCATTGGTATTAGCACTATTATATATAACTGCGTTTTCATTTAATTTTGCTTGATATTCAACAACAATATTATCTTGCATTGTTGACATAAATTCATTGTTAAATGTAATAGTGAAAGTAGTAGTATAACTATTTTCTTCATATTTAACTGATTTACCATATTCTACTGTGTAAGAAGTAGTAGGTAATTCAGCACTTGTTGTTTCATTTTTTACTACTAAAGTACTATCTATAAAAGTTAGACCAGATGACATAACGTCGTGTAAAACATAATTTTCTGCACCTTCACCAACATTAATAATTGTTCTAAAATCAATTACTTTCCCAATTGCTTCTTTGCTACTATCACCATAAATACCTGAATTATTCTCTTTTACAGTTTTATCAATAGTAGGAATACTATTTTTTTCATTAATTTCTATTTCTGAATTAGTAGTATTTAATGCACATAGACTACCTGCGCTTGAATCTACCAAATAGTATCCATAATTTAAGTTATCAAACACTAATGCGCTTGTGCCTGCTGTTTCGCTTCTAACTGCATCTATTTTATTTGTTTTAGCATAATTTAATGCATTAGAAGCAAATGCTAAAACATTAAAACCTTCACTAACTGTAACTATATAAGTATCACTAGCCCCTCTTTGTGTTAAAGTTACTCCGTCATAGCTATTTAAAAATTCATACCATTTTGATGAATTAGAAATAGTATAAACATAAGCACCTTTTTCTTCATTCCATGACTCTAATTCAAATAGTTTGTAAAGACTATAAGTTTTACCTTCTATTGGATTAGATATTGTGATTACACCATCATTTGCATTAACACCTGAATTTTTATCAGCAGCTAATACACTGATTGGTAAAACTTGTGTAAATAAAATTGTAATTGTTAATATTAAACTTAAAACTTTTTTCATATTTAACCTCTCTCCTTTTTGTTTTATATTAATTTTTATTTTTTTATCCCCTGTTGGTCCACTCCTTTCATATTCTATTCACTTTATAAATATCTTTTTTTATAAAACGAATAACTTATATATACAATAGGTGTTACTGATAATAAACTACCTATTATAATCATTATTAACTCTAAACTACTACCAGTTTCAGGTAAAATATATAAACCTTTATTTATAAACTTTACTGTATTTTCACTAGTATCTAGTAGTTTACACTCGTTAGAAGCATCACATGTCGCTTTTTTACCAATATATGTTGTTCCTCCATTTAATTCATAAAATACATCAAAACCTTCAGCATTTAACTCAGTAATATTGTAAGTTGTATTAACTGGTAAACCACTTATGATTGCAGATTGATTGTGTTTTAAAGAAATTGTAGCTGCACCATTTTCAAGTACTAGTTCTTTAACTTCACTTCCAATCTTGTATTCATAAGAACCATTTAATGGTTTGTTATTATGTGTAAATGATATTTTAAAATTAAATACCCCTGAATTTTCTATATTTCCAGTAACAATTTTTGTTATTTTTAAATCTGTTGTTTTATAGTTATTTATAAATTGGAAATTCTCTGGAATACCACTTACGTCACCGTAAGAAATTAAAATATTATATTTATCTAAAGAAAGTTCAAATCCTTCTACAGTCTGAGTTTCTTCTAAAACATATTTGTGTCCAGATGGAATGTTTGAAAATGTAACTAATCCGTTGCTATCAGATACTGCAGTATATGTTAAATCGGTAGGATGTTTTTTTTCTGACATACAAGCACAGTCATTTGAATGTGATAATTTAAATATTGCACCTGATAATGGATTACCTTCTATATCAACTTTTGTAAAACTTAGATTTCCTAAATATCCAACTACTTTAGGAATTGGAAAATTAGTGTTTTTTTGTCCAGATAATACTCCATTAGTTCTAACTACATAAGATAATGTCGTTGTGTTGTTAGTTTCATATATATTGTTAACATCAAAACCTTCTAGTTCATTTTCTAATCTTATTCTATATTTAATCTCATAATTATATTTAGTCACATTCCCATTAGTAGTAGTTGTATAACTAGATTTTTTTAAATCCCATGTTATTTTATTTTCAGTAATGTTCGCTGTATCGCTTTGATTTTCATTTTCAATACTCAAACTATCATTAAGTTTATTAACATCATCGTAAAATCCAACAAAGTCGATATGTGTAACATTACCACTCGTTCCCATTGGATCTGATACTACCCAGCTAGCATCTGCAATTTCTTCACTGCTTTGTTTAACTTGTTCAAATATTTGACTATATGCTTCAAAAAGTTCATCTTTATTTTTAACATCGTAATAAGTGCCTGAACCAATTTTAGTTCGTAACCACTCTTCATAATCACTAGTACTATTTCCAATTTCAAAATGGTAATTATTTAAACTAGGAACATTTGATTTATCCTTATCATAATCAACAAGTGAAAATTTAGTTATTGCATTTATACCATAATTAGGATCTGGAAAACTTTGTCCATCAACGCCTACACCAATTGAATAAATTTTGGTTCCTTTATTTTTAATTTTATTTGCTATAATTCTTGCTTTTATTGCAGCTCTATCACTATATGATGTACCATAAAGACAAGGGGCACCTGTAATTTCGTTATAAAATCTACCTTCTTTTGAACTAGTAACATCAGAAATGTTTGTCATATATGGGTCATATCCGTTATAACCATTTCCATTTAAATATGTAGTTGGTAAGCCATCTGACAAGAAAATAATATATTTATTTTGAACTAAAGTTTCGCTTAACATGTCGCTTGCCATTTTTAAACCGCCCTCAATATTTGTAAATCTATCATGGGACACTGAATATGATTCTAAGTTTGAAAATATGCTTCCTGTTTTATTCATCATTGTGTTTTTTAAATTTTCTTTTGTGTTATAATTGCAGTCACTTAAACTAAATATTTCATGTGCATGTGTATTAAATGCTACAAAACCTAATTTTCTAATTGCGTTTATATTTGTAGAATATTCAGAAAAATCATCAATAAATTTTTTAGCCGCCTCTTGTGCTGCTGATATGCGGGATGTACTACCAAAAGAAGTTGCCATAGTATTTGAAACGTCCATGACTATAACAATTGCCAAATCTTGATCTTTTAGTATTTCTTCTATTTTTGATTCTGTACTAACTTTTAAAGTTATATCAAAATAATTCTCAAGCGATGATTCTTTAATTATCTTGCTTACTGAAATACCATCATTGGTTCTATTTGTACCGCCTTCATAAACTACTTGTTTAGTTCCTTCTACAACATTTTCATTTATTAATGCAGTTACATTTATGAAACTTAATGATAATATAAGTAGACTTACAAAAAGTCTTTGTAATATTTTTTTCATTTTAATTCCCCCCCCGAAATTTATATGAATTTATTTTTTTGTTGACCAAACACGAAATATAATTTTTCCAATAACATTTTCTTTAGATACGTTTCCAATTTCAGAATACCTTGAATCGTTAATGTTGTTGCGATTATCACTTAATACAAAATATGATTCATTTTCTACTTGGCACGGAAACTCTACGTCAGTCTCTCCTAAATATATTTCACTTACATAATCTTCTTTCAAAAGTTCTCCATCAACATAAACATTACCACTTTTATCTATGTTTACAAAACTTCCAGAAGTAGCGATAACTCTTTTGACTAAAACTTTGTTGCCGTGGTAAAACGCTATTACGTCTCCAGATGTTACATTTTGCGTTTTAATAAGTACGACTATATCGCCTTTTTTATAAGTTGGATCCATAGACGATTCATTTATTTGAAGTACTGGTAAAAATAATGTTGCTATTAATATAGAGATTGCTAAAATAGTAATTAATGAATATACCGTGTTTTTAATAAGTTTGTTATATCTGGATTTATAGGTTACCCTTTTTATTTCTTCTTCTATTTTTTTAGTTGTTAAAATCTTATCATTTGCTTGCTTTTTCATTTTTTACCCTTTTTACTGGTTTTATTTTAGAAGTAGTTATTGGTTTTACTTTAGCGTTTTTTTCTTTTTTACTATTCTTTAAATCATTAGATAATTTTACTATTTCTTTCTGTAATTCATTTATCTTCTTTTCACAAGCATCTTCACGTTTTTTACACTTATTTTCTGTAAGTTTTAACAATTTATTTCTTTCACTTTCCCATTGTTTTCGTAATTTTTTTTCTTCTTTTCTAACATTTTCTTTGTTATTATCAATAAATATTCTAACCGCTTCATCTGCACTAGTGAATATTTCACTTAGTTTTAATGATGCTTCTGCTAATGTTCCACAACTTTCTATTGAAATTTTTTTATTATTTAATTTTCTTTCTAAAACTATTAATTCTTTTTCTAAACTCTCAATTCTTTTCGTTTGTTCTAGCAGTATTTCTAATAGCTCTTTCCTGCTAAATCGCTTTAAATCTTTGTCAACCATAATATAAATCCACCTTTTGGTTCCATATAATAGCAAGTTTTTCATCAAAGTTCAAGTTTTTTTTCATTTTTATCAATATTTCTTTTGCAAAAAACAAATTTTAGTTATTTACCTAGTATTAATATATGAAATTAAATTAAAAAAAGTAATACAATTTAATGTATTACTTAAATAATAAACTACTTTATTCATTTTTAAAATCAATCTTCTCTATTTCTTCAATTATTTCCAATTGGCTTTCAATAATTGATTTTAATCTATTTTTGTAAAGAATAATATTTCTTCTTAATTTATCTGTATCTGATTGCGCTCTTTCAGCTTTTAATAAGGCGTCATTTATAATGCGATTTGCATTTCGTTTTGCTTCATTTATCAAACTTTCTGCTTCAGTTCTAGCTACTCTTTTAATCTCGTCGCCTGCTGTTTCTGCAGTCATAATCGCGCGATTTAAAGTAGACTCAATGTTTTCGTAGTGAGCTAATCTTTCTTTTACCATCTCTAATTGTTTATCTACTGCTTTTTTCTCGTTTAATAAGTTTTCATATTGTTTTATAACGTGATCAAAATATGTTTTGACTTGTTCTTTATTATAACCACGAAATGACGTATCAAACTTATTCATATGACACCTCTTTATTTATTTACCATTCTCTTAAACCTTCATTATCCTCTATATTTTTATCATCTTCTGTTATCTTGCCTTGTACGTTAACGTTTTTTGGAGTACATAAGTATATTCCTCCACCTATTTTTTGTAAGTCTCCACCAATAGCATATAATGTACCACTTAAAAAGTCAATAATTCTTTTTGCTTGATCACTTGTAACTCTTTTAAAATTAACTACTACAGAATTTCTGCTTTTTAAATGATCTGCAATTTGTTGGCTTTCAGAATATGCTCTTGGTTCGACTAATATCATCTTATTTCCACCTTCAGTCCCTTTTTTTAGGGATTCTTCAGCAGAAACTGAATAGTATTCGTCTTCGCTAGCACCTTCTATTACTTCTTCACCAAAAATGCTTTTTAATTTTCCAAATGCCATTTATAGTCACTCTCCATATCTTCTACTTAATTTTAACACAGATTAACTATCTAATCAAATAAAAAATAAAAAAACCACTAAAAAGTGATTCTTTCTTTAATGTAATCTACTAGTTCTTCTACTTTTATTGTTATTTGTTCCATCGTATCTCTGTCTCTTACAGTAACAGTTCCTTTGTTTAATGTGTCATCATCAATTGTAACTGAGAATGGTGTTCCTACTACGTCTTGTCTTCTGTATCTTTTTCCAATACTTTGTGTTTCGTCAAATGAACACATGAATTCTTTGGATAAATTTTTATATATTTCTTTTGCTTTTTCACTATGAAATTTTTTAACTAATGGAAGTACTGCAACTTTGTATGGTGATAAATAAGGATGTAATTTTAATACTTCTCTTTCTTCTCCATTTTCTAATTGTTCTTTATGATATGCATCACATAAAATTGATAAAAGTAATCTGTCTAGTCCGACTGATGGTTCTATGACATATGGCAAATATTTCTCATTCGTTTCTTGATCGTGGTAAGATAAATCTTCTCCGCTATGTGATGTGTGCACTCCTAAATCGTAATCTGTTCTGTCTGCAATTCCCCATAGTTCTCCCCATCCCATTGGAAATTTATACTCTATGTCTGTAGTGGCTTTACTATAAAAACTTAACTCTTCTTTCGAATGATCTCTATATCTCAAGTTTTCTTTTTGTATTCCTAATGAGTATAGAAAGTTTATACAAAATTCTTTCCAGTATTTAAACCATTCTAAATCTGTACCTGGTTTGCAAAAAAATTCATGTTCCATTTGTTCAAATTCTCTTGTTCTAAATATAAAGTTGCCTGGAGTTATTTCGTTTCTAAATGCTTTACCTGTTTGGCAAATTCCAAAAGGTAATTTTAGTCTCATGCTTCTTTCGACGTTTTTGAAATTTACAAATACTCCTTGTGCCGTTTCTCCTCTTAAGTAAATGGTATTTTTGCTTTCTTCTGTTACACCTAATGATGTTTCAAATAGTAAATTGAATTTTCTTATTGGTGTAAAGTCTTCACTGCCACATTTTGGGCATTTTATGTGGTTTTCTTTTATGTAATTTTCTAATTTTTCGTTACTCCATCCATCTCCAGTTTCTTTTCCGTTCGTAGCTTCTTCAATTAATTTATCTGCTCTTTCACGTGCCTTGCATTTTTTACAGTCTATAAGTGGATCTGCAAAACTTGCAACATGCCCACTTGCTACCCAAACTTCAGGATTCATAAGGATTGCTGAGTCTAAGCCTACATTGTATTCGTTTTCTTGTATAAATTTCTTCTTCCATGCATTTCTAATATTTTCTTTTAACAATGTCCCAAGTGGGCCATAATCCCAAGTATTAGCAAGTCCGCCATAAATCTCACTACCCTGAAAAATAAAACCATATTGCTTACAAAAATTTACAATATCTTCCATTTTTAAATCACACATAATTTTCCTCCTTAAATAAAAAAACTTTTAAAATACATTAGGACGAATACTTATTATCCGCGGTTCCACCTAATTTATTCTAAAAGAATCACTTTAAATATATGACTAGAAAGTTTCCAACCTTTCGTTATTGCCTCATATATATAATTATAATATAAAATTGATTTTTTGCAACAAAAAAAATGAGGGTCATTTAATCTGTGACTCAATCTTTTGCAACAATTTAATCACTTAACATATCGCCAAGTTTTTCATATTTTTGTAACAATAAAGATTCTTTTTCTTCTAATAATTTTTCTTCTTGCTTAGTCCATAAAAACCTTTTTTTTGCCTTTAATCTTCTTAATCTTTGAACTTCGGCTTCCAAAGGCTTGACAATATTTAACAGATAATCTTGTTTAAAATCATACATAAATTTACTACTCCTTAAAATTTAAAACATATAATATAAGTATAATATAAGTATAACATCACCGGTAGTCCTAGGTCACGAATTATTTTCATTTTTAGTGAGATAATTTAACTGGTGACGAGATGATACAAGAAAAATTTTATAATTTTAATCCCAATATTAAGGGCATTATTGCTAGCAATATAAGAAAGTACAGAAAGGCAAAAGGGTTTACACAAGAACAGCTCGCACTTTACACTGAACTATCATATGACTTCATCCGAAGGATAGAAACAGGGAACGGAAAGTTTGGCTTTTCAGTAAATACATTATACAAAATAGCAACAGTACTTGAAGTTAGCATCGATGATTTAATAAGAGAAGAAAAGGAATCCTTAAATATCTAATATTTTTTCAGATTATTTAAGAATTCCTTACTTTTTATATATAAACCAGTATAATCCTTATAATAATGATCTAAAAAATTATCTATTTCTATTTCTGTATCGTCCGATATATCTAGTTTGCTAATTTTTCCTATATCAACGTAATAATATAACCTTATAGTTTTCAATGCATTTTTATTAGTAAAGCCACTATTGTCATAACAGTTTTTACACAAAAAACCTCCCTGTTTATGTGATATTGCTACTATACTTTTGCTACCACAATTGACGCAACAATCTAAATTTAATCCAACACCAAGATAATTCAAACATTTTGTTTCTAAAATATTAGTTAGTACCATAGGGTCCAATTTTTGCTCAATTTTTAACACCGTTGATATAAATATCTTATATATTTCCGAATCATTATTTTGTTTATATACATTATCTACCAACTCAGTCAAATATGTCATATAACCTATCAGTTTAATATCACTTCTTATATATTGAAAATAATTTATAACATCTGCGCTAATTAATGTACTTAATTTGCCTTCTTTATAATTGATATTAAAAGTTGCATAAAGAAATCTTTCACTAACCGTTCTAAGATTACTCTTATTTGACATACAACCTTTTGATATTACACCAATTAACCCATAATCTTTTGTTAAAATGTTTAATATCTTTGAACTTTCGCCATATTTTGTTGTAGATAATATAAACCCCTCTGTACTAACTATTTTCATTAATCTTTATTTTTACTACCTTTCTTGTATTTTAAATAATCTTCTATTTTTCCACTTTTTTTAAATACTTCCCACAATTTATCTTTTTTCATTTTTATCACCTAATATATATTGATGATAATTTCAACAAATTATTCATTAAAACCTAAATCAGTTAAATATTTTTCTTTATCTCTCCATTTTTTTAATGTTTTAACATATAATTCAAGATAAACTTGGCGTCCCAATATTTTTTCAATTTCACCCCTTGCTTTTATTCCTATTTCTTTTAATTTTATTCCTTTTTTACCAATAATTATCTTTTTTAGATTTTCTCGATCTACAATTATATCTACATATACATTTATTATATCTTTTTCTTTTTCTATATTGTTTATTACACAAGTTACTGAATATGGTACTTCATCATTGGTTAAATTTAATATACTTTCTCTCACCGCTTCGCATATTCTAAATTCATCGCTAGCGCTTGTTATTTCATCTTCCATAAAATATTTTACATTATCAGGTAAATATTTTTTAATAACATCTATTAATCTGCTTACATTATCTTTTTTCAATGCTGAAATAGGAACTATGTCCGCAAAATCGTATATGTCTTTATATTCAGTGATTTTTAATAGTAATTCATCATTTGTAAGCTTGTCTATCTTATTTAACACTAATATTACAGGTTTTAATGTATATGATAATTTATCAATTACAAATTTGTCTCCGCTTCCTAGTTCACTCGATGCATCCATTACAAGTAGTAAAACATCGACGTCATCTATGCTGTAATAGGATTGTGCGTTCATTCTATTGCCCAACTTATTTATTGGTTTATGTATTCCCGGCGTATCTATAAATACTATCTGTACATCAATATCGTTATATATCCCCTGTATTAAATTTCTAGTCGTCTGTGGTTTATCACTTGTAATTGCTATTTTTTCGCCAACAATAGTGTTTAATAATGTACTTTTTCCCACATTTGGCCTACCTATAATGCTAACAAATCCACTTTTCATTTTAAATCTTCCTTACTAAATTTTTTATTCATTATTTCGTCATATGTTAAAACTTCCATTTTTCCACTTCTAGTCATTAAATTAAATATTACACTGCTATCTAAAAATTCTAAGAATGTTTGTTTACATATATGACATGGATAGCAGACATCTTCTTTATCAGTCATCAAGTAAACTACTTTTATGTTTTTTTCTCCATTTGCTATTGCACTATTAATCGCGTTTCTTTCTGCACATATAGTTCCACCGTATGATGCGTTTTCAACATTAACTCCGCTATAAAAATTACCGTTTTCTGTTTCTACTATGCATGCAAAGTGAACATTAGAATATGGCGCGTAACTATTGTTTAATAATTTTTCTAATTTTTCTCTCATATTATACTCCTTATAAAATCAATAACCTTTGGTACAAATATTATTAATCCAATTATTATTGAAGTAAAGCTAAACATAACTGATACTGCGGCAGCTACGTCTTTTGCTACTTTGGCTTTTTCATTATATTTTTCTGTAACTAAATCAACTACAGCTTCAATACTAGTGTTTACTAATTCTAAACACATCATTATACCTATGCAAAATACGACTGCAATCCATTCTAAACTATTTATTTTAAATATTACACCAAATATTATTACTAATATGGTAATGATTATGTGTACTGTCATGCTTTGTTCATTTTTATAAGCATATTTTAATCCATCAAAAGCAAACTTTAAACTACTACTTAGTCTTTTAATTCCTCTTAATTTTTTTCTTTCATCTATTCGCATCATATAACTCCAATATTTCTTCTTCTTTTGTTCTCATTTTCTTTTTGTCTTCCTCTTTTTCATGATCATATCCAAGTAAATGTAATAATCCATGTATAACTAAATAACATATTTCTCTTTTATTACTGTGCCCATATTCAACAGCTTGTTCTTTTGCTTTGTCCATACACAAATAAATTTCACCAAGTATTCTTAACCCATCTGGAGTTATTCCCGCGTTATCCTCAAAAGCAAATGAAATTACATCTGTTACTTTATCTACATTTCTGTATGTTTTATTTATTTCATGTATTCTATCTTTATCTACTATAACTACACTTATATATGAATCTTTAATATTCATGTGTTTTAAGCCAAGTTTTAATACATTTTCTATGTCTTTTATATAAGCATCGCAGTTTGTTTCATTATATACTTCTATCATTTAACCAATCCTTACTGTTCCAAACAAATATAATACTATTAAAATAAGTAATATTATCGCTAATATATTATAAAATAAGTCATTTTGTAATATTTTAGGTAGTTTTTTTCTTATTGCATCTAAGCCTATGAATAGTAAAAAGCCAATAATTCCACCTACTACATTTAATATTATATCATCAACATCAAAACTTCTACCAATAAATCTTTGAACGACTTCAATGGTAGTACTAGTTATAAATGTTATGAAGAATATTTGTCTAATCTTAGTTAATTTGGAATAATAAGTTGCAAAATAACCGAAAGGAATAAATAAAATTATGTTGCCTATTACTTGTCTATAAAATAAATCAGTGCCAAAATCATATCTCAAAATTTCTCTAAATGGCATCCAGTTTACCCCACCAAATTCAACATCTCTTATAGTCACAAGTTCAAAGAGTAATAATATATATGTTACAAATAGTAATAGTATTAACTCTTCATGAAATACAAATTTCTTTTTATTTTGTTTTAAATACATAATTCTAAGCAATATAATTACTATTAGAAAAATTACTAATGTTGGCCACGCAGTATCAATAATATCAAAAAAAGTGCTTTTTACCATTACATTTACTCCTCTTCATTTAAACTTGTTATTCTTTTTTCTAACTTTCCTATGTTTTCATAAACCCTATAGAATACTTCTATTTCTATTTTACTACTAAACTCATTCTTTTTCAAAACTTTTTTATCTATTATATGTTCATCATCACCTAGTTTTGCATTAATGCTTTTATCGCTTCTTTTTAGTGCCTCTTCATATGCTTCACTACTACTTAAAGTTAGCTCTTTATATTCAAATATTTCTTTTTCTTCTTTCATTAATTTAAAGAATATATATGGTTTGTCTATAATCGTTTTTTCCCTTATAAATACGTTACTGGAATCAAACTTTCCAAGTATTGTCATTTTATGATTTAAAAAATTTATATAATAATGATTAACTTTTTCTCCTGTACTAACATATTCAATAAAATTATATGGAACAGTTGTCGTTACTGTATACCACACTTCTCCATATATATCTCCATCTGGCATTACATTACCTACAACTTCTTCATTTTTTATAATATCGCCTGATATTATTACTTCACCTTTTTTTACATAATCATTTACATATTTTATATCTGTCCCTTTTCTTATAATTACTTTTTGTATAAGCGCATCTTTTGTACTTACTATATCCATTATTTCGTTTTCTACATTAGGAGTTTCTTTAATTATTCTTTCTGTTAGTGATATATTATAATACACACCGTTTTCTGTTATTTCTAGCCATTCTAATTTGTCTTTATTATCTTCCAGTATTTTATTTTTTATTTCCGTTATTTCATTATAATTTTTTTTAAATTTATATTTTTTAATTCCAAATTCATCAAGTTTATCTATTATTATTTCCTTTAGTTCATTATTATTAGTTTCTATATTTATTCCAAAACAGACATTTGAAAGAATAAGTATAACAAAGTAACTTAGTATTATTGAAATTATAAAAATATAATGTTTTTTAAATGTCTCGATTAGTCCATATATTCCTGTATGTTTTATTATTTTAGTATTTTTTTTGAATAATGCTTTTAATTTTTTATAGTCTTTATAATTTATTTCTAGCGTTATGCCATCTTGTTTTTTGTCTAATTTGTTATAGTAAATATTGTATTTGGAAAGCGTTTTTATTATTTCATAGATTTTATATTTTTTAATTTTTACTATTACTTTTTTATCTATCATTTATTTCTACCCTTGTTATACTGCCAGTTATGTATAACTCTATTTTATCCATCTTTTTTAATATAAAATCTTTTCCAAATATAAATAATCTTTTATCTTTTACATCTATTATTATTTCGTTTGATTTGATATTTATTATTTTATTGTAATTATTTATGTATAATTTATTATTGGCTATTAGTATTGAATAATTTTCGTTTTTAAAGTAATTTGTAAAGGTGTTTAACATAAAAAACCTCCTATTAATTATATGGAGATTTTGTTTTTTTATTTAATTATTTCTTGTTCTAATTCCAAATTTATTCCTTCTTTTTCTAGTGCTTCTCTCTGTATTTCTTTTATGAGTCTTATAATATCTTCGCTTTTTGCATTTCCTTTATTAATTATAAAGTTAGCATGTTTTGTTGAGATATATGCGTCGTTTACATTGTGTCCTTTTAAATTTAGTTTGTGTTCTATTAGTGCTCCTGAGCTTATATTGTCAGGATTTTTAAATACGCTTCCTGCAGTTGGGTATTCTAATGGCTGCGTTTTTATTCTTTTTTCTGTGTATTCTTTTATTGTATCTTGTATTTCTTTTTTGTTTGAAGGTTTTAGTTTTATTTTCGTGCTTAGTATAATAATGTTTTTATTATTTTTAAAACAACTTTCTCTATAACCAAATTCTAGCTCTTCTCTTTTTTTTGTTTTTATTTCATCGTTTTCTAAATAAGTTACTTCATCTATTATATCTGCCATTGCACTTCCATATGCACCTGCGTTCATGTAAATTGCTCCGCCTACAGTTCCAGGTATTCCTGCAGCAAATTCTAAACCGCTTAAGTTTTTTTCTATCGTAATGCTGACTAATTTTTGTAAACTATATCCGCTTGATACGCAAATGATATTTTTACTAACTAGTAAATTATTTAATTTTTTTAGATTTATAACTACTCCATCATAAAAATCGTCTGTAAAGATTATATTAGTTCCGTTACCTAGAATAAAATATTTTATGTTGTTATTTTTAATATACTTTATTAACTCAATTAAAGACTCAATAGTATTCGGATATACTAAATATTTTGCAATTCCGCCTGTTTTATATGATGTGTAATTGCTCATACATATGTTTTCTAAAATTTCTAAATCTTTTATTTCTTTCATAATTAAATTATATTTTATTAAACAAAAAAAGTAAACTAGTTAAGTTTACTCATTACTATTTCATTTACTGTTTTCATATCAGCTTTGCCTTTTAATAGTACGTTTGCTTCTTTCATTATTTTACCCATATCGTTTTTACCAGTTGGTTTTACTTTTTCAAAAATATCATTTATTATTTTTTCAATTTCTTCTCTACTTAATTGCTCAGGTAAATATTTTTCTATAATTTTAATCTCATTTTCAAGTTTTGAAGCCAAATCTTCTCTTCCAGCATTTCTAAATTCGATAATGCTTTCTTTATGAGTTTTAACTTGTTTCGCAGCAACATCTATTACAACGTCATCACTGACTGTATCTCTATCCATTTTATTGTTAATTTTATATAAATCAATAGCACTCTTAAGAAGCCTTATAGTACTTAAAGTTTCTTTATCTTTGCTTCTCATAGCTTCTTTCATATCAGTTATTAGTTGTTCATATAACATATCTATCACCTATAATAATTTAAAAAACTCATCTTTCATTTCTATTTCTCTTCCTAGCATTTTTGATAGCTTCTTTTTTAGCTTCTCTTCTTACTACGCCTGGTTTTGAATATTCTTTTCTTTTTTTCATTTCAGAAGGGATACCACTACGTTGCACTTTTACTTTGAATTTTTTCAAAGCAACTTCAACATTACCATTTTTAACATCCACATGAGTCATTTTTCTACCCTCCCTTCAATCTCGCCTTAATTATAACACTATTTGAAAAATATGTCTAGTTTTGTCAGTAATTAAAATTCACAGTTTCCAGGTGTTCTAGGGTATGGTATTACATCTCTTATGTTTTCCACTCCTGTAATATATATTAGAAGTCGTTCAAATCCCATTCCAAAGCCACTATGAACACATCCTCCAAATTTTCTAAGATTCAAATACCATTCTAAATCTTTATCTGGCACGTTCATTTCTTTCATTCGATTAATTAATTTATCGTAATTTTCTTCTCTTTGACTTCCGCCCATTAATTCACCTGCGCCTGGAACTTCTAGATCAACTGCAGCTACAGTTTTACCATCATCATTTAATTTCATGTAAAATGCTTTTATATCTTTTGGCCAATTTGTAATAAATACTGGGCCATCAAAATATTCAGTTATATATTTTTCATGTTCTTTTGCAATATCTTCTCCATATTCAGGTATAAATTCCCATTTTACAGGTGCGTTTTTTAATATTGTTATTACTTCTTCGTGTGTTATTCTTGTAAATTTGCTATTAATTAATTTTTTTAATTTTTCAATTAATCCGTTTTCTACAAATTTATCAAAGAAATTCATTTCATCTTGACAGTTTTCAAGTACATATTTTACAACATATTTAAGCATATCTTCCATTATATCCATATCACCATTTAAGTCACAAAATGCAATTTCTGGTTCGATCATCCAAAATTCTGCAGCATGTGTTTGTGTATGTGAGTTTTCTGCTCTAAAGGTAGGCCCAAATGTGTAAATTTTTTTAAATGCCATTGCAAATGTTTCGCCTTCTAGTTGACCAGTAACTGTTAAATTTGTCCTTTTTCCAAAGAAATCTTTTTTGTAATCTATTTCTTTTCCTTTTATTTTTTCTAAATCTAAAGTTGTTACTTGGAACATATCCCCAGCACCTTCTCCATCATTTGATGTTATAAGTGGAGTATGTACATATAAATATCCATTTTCATTAAAATATTTATGTATAGCAAATGCTGCAACACTACGAACTCTAAATACTGCTTGAAATAAATTAACTCTTGGTCTTAAATAAGCTAAGCTTCTTAAAAATTCTCTTGTATGTCTTTTTGGTTGCATAGGATAATCTTCTGGTGAATCTCCAAGTAAAGTTACGTTTTCTGCTTCTACTTCTATACTTTGCCCGCTTCCAATAGATTTAATTAATTTTCCTTTTACTTCTATAGATGAGCCTATTCTTATTTTAGATATTTCTTCAAAGTTCATAAGTCTATTTGTATAAACTATTTGTAATGTTTTAAAACATGTTCCATCATAAAAGTCTATAAATCCAAATTCTTTTTGTTTTCTGTGATTTCTAACCCATCCGTTTAAAATAACCGTTTTTTCTAATAATTCGTTATCTTTTTCAAATAATTCTTTTAAATCTAATTTCATAATTTCATACCTCTTTCTATTGAATCTAATAATATTTTTTCCAAATATTTTGGCTCTTGATAAACTGACATAACCAGTGCATCTCTAATATATGCAAAACTTTGAAGTAATAAATTCTCATCAATTTTTAGCCCACTATGTCTTATATATTTCATTGTGTAAGTTATTATACTTCTAGTGTTTCCTTCTCTAAATGGATGTATTTCCCATATACTACTCATAAAATCAACTAGTTGTGCAACTATTTCTTCTTTTGATGCTTCAAAATTTATTTCTTTTTCCTTGAATACTTTTCTTAACTGTTTTGAAATTTGTGATTTATCCCCGAATATCATAGGGAATCCTGATAATATTCTTTCACTTTTTTGCATGTCTATTTTTCTTAATTCTCCAGCAAACGGATATATATCTTGAAACATTTGTTGGTGAAGTTTCAGATATGATTCATAGCCATATGTAAAATCTTCACTTCCAAGTATTTCTTTTAGTCTAACAATTACTATATCTGCTTCTGCTTGTTTTAATAATTCTGGGTCTGTTATTTTTAATTTATTAATTAAAACTCCAGTACTTTTATCAGTGTAAATATCATTCATTTTTTTCACCATAATGTTTTTTTAGTAGTTCAATTATTTCTTCCGCAGTTATAAGTCCGGCTTTTTCTTTTTCAATCAATTCTTTAAGATATAAAGAAGCATCCAACCCATCTATTTGATTTATTTTTTCAGCTAATGTCCATATGTTATCCATAGAATCACCTAAATGTATTATATAAAAAAAAAGTGTTTTTAACAACACTTTATTCTGTTACTGCATATACACTTACTTGCTTTTTATCTCTTCCTTTTCTTTCGTATTTAACAACACCATCTATTAAAGCAAATAAAGTATGATCTTTTCCCATTCCAGTATTAACTCCTGGATAAATTTTAGTGCCTCTTTGGCGATATATAATTGAACCTGCTTTTACTCTTTCACCATCACTAGCTTTTGCCCCTAATCTACGTCCAGCACTATCTCTACCGTTTTTAGTAGATCCAACACCTTTTTTAGATGCAAATAATTGAAGGTTTAAAAACATTTTCTTCATAAATTTTCCTCCTTAACTTTGATATTTTTGCCATATTGTTTTTGAGTTTCTTTTAATACTTCTACTAAATTTTCAAGTAATTTGTTAGTTATATTATCTTTTTTTATATTTTCTAATTCAAATATATTTTCTTTATAACTAATTGCATTTTCATCAAAACTTATTATAGCATTTATAGTGGTAATTAATGAGGAACTAACACCCGCGCATACAATATCTTTACCATATGTATCAAACATTGCATGCCCTTTTATTGTTAACTCTTCAATAATTCCATCTTTTCTTTTAACGTCTACTGAAATCATTATTTCACTTCGATCTTTTTGATAATAATTTTTGTGTAAGGTTGTCTATGTCCTTGTTTTTTTCTAAATTTCTTTTTAGGTTTATATTTGAACACAACAATTTTCTTTTGTTTTCCATGTTTTACAACTAGAGCTGTAACTTTAGCGCCTTTAACATAAGGATTACCAACTTTACCATCCACGTATAAAACTTCATCAAAAGTAATTTCTTTGTTAGGTTCAACGTCTAATTTTTCAACATATAGTTCAGAACCTTCTGTAACTAAATATTGTTTACCACCTGTCATAAAAATTGCTTTCATTTTTTACCTCCTTCAATAAGACTCGCCATTAAGGTACATTTCTGTTTTATTCTAACCTTTTCAGCGCGGTTGTAGAGAAGAATCTACAAACAAATAGATTTTAGCAAAAATTGTAGTTAATGTCAATTAAAACAACGGTTTTTTCTTGAAAAATAAAGGTTTAGATATTCTTTTTCATTTAATAAGTTACCATTATAGTATATATCAAAGTTTTTATCTCTTTTTACTTTATTTATGTTTTTAATTAATGTTCTTTTTTTAAATTTGTAATTGTTTATATATCTTTCAGTTAGTAATTTATTAAAACTGTAATCTTTGTTTTTTATTTCAATTATTAGTTCTTTTATTATGAATATAATTATTGTTATTGCTAAGTATTTATTAAATATATAAAAAGTTATTGGTAATGATATAATGCTAATTATTAATGATATGTTAAATGAAGTTTTGTATGAAAATATTTTGTTTAGCATTAAATTTATTAATTTTCCTCCATCTAAGTTTAATATAGGTAATAAGTTAAAGGAAAAAAGTATTTTGTTTAAATATATAAATTCGTTATATGTGTTTTCATTTATGTATAAGTTTAATTTTTTGATTATTAATAGTAATATTATTTGAAATATTGGGCCTCCTATTAATATGAATAGTTCTTTATTTATACTTATATTTATTGGAATATTGTATTTTGTTATTCCTCCAAAAGCATATATTATTATTTTGCTTGCACTTATATTTATAATGGACGCAAAGAGGAGATGCCCGAGTTCATGAAATGTAATTATGAACATGAGTAAAAACATGGTTTCAAATCTTCCTGCTAAGAATGAAATAAGAAGAAATATATATGTTGTAGAGTGTAGTTCTATTTTATTTGATATAGTCTTCGTAATTTAAAATCTCTCCATTTTTTTGAAACACTAAATAAAGTGTTTTATTTACATTACCAATTATTGTCCCTTTTTCTATATAATCATATATTTTAACATCAACGTTTTCAATATTTCCGTACCAAGCATCTATACCATTGCTTTGTTGTACAATTATTGTGTTGCCATATACTTCTTTTTCTCCAATATAAACTACTATACCACTTTCTAATAAGTTAACGTTATAGTTTTCACTAACAGTTAGCTTTACTCCATCATTGTACTTTTCTTTGCTCGTGTATTCTAGTAACTGGTTTCCACTTACTACTTCTGTATTTTCATCGGTTAGTTTTCCAATGTATTTGTTGTAAAGTGTATTTATTTTGCTAAATTCAAAATTAGTTTCTAATAAATACTTTTTAATATAACTTCTCCCTGTTTCACTCATTAAACTTATTGCTAGTACAAGCAGTACAAATACAAAGCAAATCATTGTCCTTTTCACTAGACCATTAAGATATTTGTTAGATCCAACAGTTTGTCCTTTTTTCTTACTCTTATATTCTTCTAAAGTCATATTATCACCTAATGAATTATATGTTGCTTTGTTTTATTTATTTCTACTTTCTTCATAAAAACTAAAATATTTATCTTGTCCAATAATTATGTGATCCAGAAAATTAATTCCCATTATTTTTGATATTGTATTTATTTGATTAGTTAAATCTACATCAGGCTT
>CALVQQ010000013.1 GCA_944358255.1 uncultured Bacilli bacterium
AAAAGAGTCACAAATAATCTAAAGTTATGACTTTTTAACTTTAAAATATTTATGACTTTCTATTTTACAATTTATATTATTGAAAGATATATAAAGTTAATTGTTTTATTTTTTTGTTTATAATATAATTGAACGTAATAGCAAACTCAACTTTTACGAAGTAAGAAGTTGAGTTTTTGTGTGTGCCGCGAAGCGGCAAACGCGTGTTGTTTGTTTATATTTTGTTGATTATATGTTGGTTTTTTGGTATAATTTTATTGTTATTGGAGGCGTATATGAATAAACATGGTTGGGGTTTAAGTAGTGAACTGATATTTATTTTAATTTTTATTATATGTTTAATTATTGCTGTGATTGGTTTAAAGGAATTTTCTTTAATGGAAGAATTTAATCCTAATTATTATAGTAATACTAATACTAATAATGATTCTATTAATAAAGAATATAATTATCAAGAACTTGAAGTTAGATTAAAGAATAGTACTATTGATTATATTAATGATGTTTATAATAATGATCTTGGTTTAGATACTTTGATTATTCAATCTAGTTTGTTAAGAAAAATGGGTTATTTGAGTAATTATAGTGATGAAGATGATAAGTATTGTTCTGGTTATTGTGAAGTTTATTTGAATGAAAATAATGAAATCATTTATGAACCTTATGTTAAATGTGGCGATTATTATGAAAGTAAGGGTTACGTTGAAAGAAAGGATAGTAATGAATAATAAGTTGATTATTTTATGGGGTGTTATAATATTTGGGCTTGTTTTAAGTATTTATATTATTGGTGTGAATAAAATTAATTCTAAAGAATATGATGATTTAAAAGATACGATTAGGTTAGCAGTTGATAATTATTTGTCTGATAATGATTTGTGGCCTGTTAATACTATTACTGTAAATACTTCTGAACTTATAAATTATAATTATCTTAATGAACTATATTATGAAGGTAGTAAGTGTTCTGCAGTCGTAACTGTGACTAATACTGGTAATAAGTACAAGTATGAATATGATATTACTTGTGTTTATGAATAAAATATGCTTTTAAAGTATATTTTTTTTTGCTATAATAATTATTAGAGAATAAAGGTAGGAATGTTATGAAACAAATAATTACTAGTTTGGATATTGGTAGTGATAAAATTAAGCTTGTCGTGAGTGAAGCATATGATAACGATTTTTTTGTCTTAGCGTGTTCAGAGGTAAGTAGTAAAGGGATAAAAAAGGGGTTTGTAGTAAATCCTGATGAGGCTGTTATTAGTATTAAAGAGTGCTTTAAGAGAATAAATGATGTTTTGGGAATAAAAATTGATAATGTTATACTTACTGTTCCTTCTGATTTAAGTGATTTTATTAAAAGTGAAGGTTATACTTCTATTAATAGAGAAGAAAATGTTGTAAATGGTGAAGATATTATTCGTGCATTACAGGCTTGTGTTTATAATAAAGTTTCTTCTAATAAAGAATTGGTAAATATTATGCCTTTGGATTATATATTAGATGATAAAAATGTTGTTTTAGATCCTAAAAATAAGAAAGCAACTAAATTGACTATTAATTCTGTTTTGGGATTGGTTCCTAAGAAAAATATATATGGAATATTTGCCTTATTAGATAGTATAGGAATTAAGGTTACTGATATTTGTTTTGGTGGTCTTGCCGATTATTATGAGTTTAGAAAAAAGGGTATGATTGATTCTGAGGTTGCCGTTGTAAACATTGGTAAAGATAAAACTGAAGTAAGTATAATTAGTAATGGTGTTTTAATCGGTAATGATGTTTTAAATGTGGGTGGAAGGAATATAGATCGTGATATTTCTTATGTTTATGATATATCATCGAAGGAGTCATCAAAGTTAAAAGAAAAATTTGCTTTAGCACATAAAAAGCATGCTAGTACGAGTGAAACTTATGAATGCTTGACAAAGAATGGTGAAACTATTAAAATAAATCAATATGAGATTAGTGAAGTTGTGTATGAAAGGATAAAAGAAATTTTAGAACTTTCAAAAAAGCAAATTAATATCTTAACAAAAAAGGAAATTAGTTATATAATTATTACAGGTGGTGTTACTGAAATAGAAGGCTTTAGTGAAGTGGTAGATGAAGTCATCGGTAAAAAGGCAGTTCTCGGTAATATTACTGAATTAGGAGTTAGAAATAATAAATTTAGTAGTGCTTTGGGTATTACGAAGTATTATGTAGAAAAAATTAATTTTAGAAATAAAATTGCAAGTACTATAAGTGAAGAAAAACAAGAGGAAATGTTTCAGGTTAAGAAAAAATATGGAAGTATATTGGGAAAAGTTTATGGTTACTTTTTTGATAATTAAGGAGTGAAATTTATGGATGGTACATCATTAGAAATGGATCAAATTGCAAAAATAAAGGTAATTGGTATTGGTGGCGGAGGATGTAATGCTGTTAATAGGATGATAGATTCTGGACTTAAAGGAGTTGAATTTATCGTTGCAAATACTGATTTACAGGTATTAAATTCTTCTAAAGCAGAACATAAGTTGCAAATAGGCGCGACTATTACGGATGGTTTAGGTGCAGGTGCTGATCCTGAGGTTGGTAGAGAAGCTGCTCTTGAAAGTAGAAGTGAAATTGAAGATGCTTTGAGAGGCGCGGATATGGTTTTTGTAACTTGTGGCTTAGGTGGAGGAACTGGAACGGGCGCTGCTCCTGTTATTGCTGAGATTGCTCAAAGTTTGGGATGTTTGACAGTAGCAATTGTTACAAAGCCTTTTAAGTTTGAAGGAAAGAAAAGAATGGATCATGCATTGCTTGGTTTGGATGAACTTAAAAAACATGTAGATACTATTGTAGTTATTCCAAATGATAGACTAAGGGATTTAATAGATAAGTCAACACCTATGAGAGATGCTTTCAGAGAAGTTGATAATGTATTAAGATTGGGTGTTCAATCTATTTCGGATTTGATTAGTGTTCCTGGACTTGTTAATCTTGATTTTGCTGATGTTAAAGCGATTATGGAAAATAGGGGAACTGCTTTAATAGGAATAGGTGTAGGATTTGGTGAAAATCGCGCTAATGTAGCAGCTAAACAAGCAATATCTAGTCCTTTATTAGAAACAACAATTAATGGTGCTACTGATTGTATTATTAATATAACAGGAGGAAGTAGTTTGACATTGTATGAAGCTGAAGAAGCAGCTGAGGTTATAAGAGCTGCAGCTAATACTGATGTTAATATAATTTTTGGCGCTGTGATAAATGAAGCGTTAAGTGAAGAAGTAATTGTTACTGTAATTGCAACTGGATTTGAAGATGAAAGTGAACCTTTATATCAAAGTTATAGTAATGAAAATACATTGTCTATGGATAATTCTGATATAGATGATTTGCCACCATTTTTAAGAGATAGAGATATTTAAAAAACTCAAAATAGACTTTTGAGTTTTTTTATGATATATTGAAATAGATTTTATGGAGGGAGTAATTTATGGTAGATAAGTATAAATTAACAAGAGAAAAAAATGTTTTTATTGCCAAAAGAAATATAGTGGATTATATTTGGAAAAGCGCTAATTTAGAAGGAATAACTGTTACATATCCGGATACTCAAACGATTTTTGATGGTGGAATAGTTAATGGTTTAACTGTAGATAATATTATTGCAATAAATAATTTAAAATATGCTTGGGAATATGTTTTAAATAATACTTGTAAAAAATATGATTTAAATTTGATCTTTGATATCCATAAAATAGCTTTAGATAAATTAGTAATAAATGAATGTTTGGGAAAACTTAGAATTACTCCAGTTAAAATTGGTGGTACAAAGTGGACGCCCTCATTTCCTTTTCATACAAAAGTAGAGGAAGAGTTAAATTTATTGTTAAGCCAAAATAAATCAATGACAGAAATAGCTATTGAAGTTATGCTTAAACTTATGAGAATGCAATTATTTGTTGATGGGAACAAAAGAGTGGCTATGCTATTTGCTAATAAAATCATGATAGATAATGGATGTGGAATCATTTCTATAAGTCAAGAGTATCAATCTACGTTTTATGAAAAGTTAATTAGATATTATGAAACTGATAATATGGATGATTTAAAACAATGGATTTATAATAAATGTATAGATGGGATGAATATATAGTTTTTTATAATTAATTAAATTTTATATGTAATAAAAAAGTATCAAAATTGATACTTTTTTATCTGTTGTAGAATTCAACTATTAATGATTCATTAACTTCTGCATTTAATTCTTCTCTTTCAGGGTATCTTAAGTAAGTACCTTGTTGTTTTTTATCATCCCAACTTACATATTGAACTCTGTTAGTTGTATTTTCTAAACATTCTTTTATAACTGGGTGATTTATAGATTTTTCACGAATTGTTATAATGTCTCCTGGTTTTACTTGATATGATGGAATATTTACTTTCTTTTCATTTACAAGTATATGTCCATGGTTTACAAGTTGTCTTGCTGCTTTTCTTGTTTTAGCAAATCCTAAACGATAAACTATGTTATCTAATCTGCTTTCTAGCATTATTAGTAAATTTAAGCCATGAACGCCTTTTTTCTTACCTGCAGTTTCGTATGTTTTTCTAAATTGTTTTTCACTTAGTCCATATAAATTTTTTACTTTTTGCTTTTCTTGTAATTGGATTCCATATTCACTAAGTTTTTTTCTTCCTGTTCCGTTTTGACCTGGAGCAGTAGTTTTTTTTCTAAATTCTTTACCACTTTCAAGTACTGAAAATCCAAGACGTCTAGATTTTTTAAATACAGGTCCTGTATATCTTGACATACTTTTCCTCCTTTACAAATATAGTTGTAAACAAAGGTTAATATTATTCTCATAGTAGGGTGTTTACCTAAACGCTTTCGTTTTTGGCAACTACTTACGAAATAGACTTGGTAAACGCATTACTAATAAATAACTCACCAAATGAATACGTACTTAATTATACTAAATAAAATCATAAATATCAATAAAAATTTACTTTTAAAATAATATAATGCGTGGTAAAATACTAATAGAGAGTAGGTGCATTAATGACTAGGAGTGGAATAATTTTAACATTTATATTTATTTATATTATTGGAATTATTTTAATAGTCGTTACTTTGTATGGAGTAAGGAAACGTACTAAGGATAAGTTTGAAAAAGAATTAAATAATTTAGAGGTGTCTAAGAATAATATTATATCTGCTTCTATTTTGACTGAACTTAATAAGGTTAAAAGTCTTATTAATAATGAATATTTAGAAAAATTATATAATAATTGGGAAAAAGAATTTAATCAAATTAAAGATTTTAAATTGCCTCAGATAACTGATAAAATACTTGATATTGAAACTTTAATCGATGAAAATAAATTTAAAGAGGCATCTTTTGGATTAGCTCAGTTGGAAATGGATATTAATATAATACAAAATGAAGTTAATATTCTTTTAAATAGTGTTAAAGAAATTACAATGAGTGAAGAAAGGAATAGAGCGACTGTTACTAAACTTAAAACTATTTATCGTGAAGCTTTAACAAAATTTAATAAAAATAAAAATGATTATAAAGATGTAATTAAACCTATTGAACTTCAATTTGAAAATATTAATAAGCTTTTTGGTGCTTTTGAAACTGCTATGGAACAAAATGAGTATGATAATGTGAGTAAAATTGTTAAAGCTTTGGATGAAACTATAAAAAATATAGTGATGGTGATTGATGAAGCTCCAACAATTATTTTAATGGGTAAAATAGTAATTCCAAAGAAAATAAGTGATATAAGAGGTTTGTATACTAAGTTAAAAAAATCTGGATTTAATCTGGATTACTTGAATTTGGATTATAATATAAATGAGGCAGAAAAGAAACTTAGTGATATATTTGATAGATTAAATGTTTTAAATTTAGAAGATAGTATATTTGATCTTAAAACTATGATAGATTATTTTGACAGTCTATTTATTGATTTTGATAAAGAAAAGTCTAGTAAAAAAACTTATGAAAATAGTATTTATTCATTAAATGAAAAAATTAATAGATTAAATTTAGTTCTTAAAAATATGTATGTTGAAATTGATAATTTAAAAGATACTTATACTTTTAATTCGGATGAACTTGAAGTAATTGATGAAATTCGTAAAGAACTTATTTCTTGCAAAGATGATTATAAGTTAATGAGTGATAGGACTAGAACTAAGAGTACTCCTTATTCGGTATTAAGTAATGAATGTGAAAATTTAAGTGTTAGACTTAATAAAAGTGAAGATAATATTGAAAGTGCTTTAAAAAGTTTAAGTAGTCTTAAAGAAGATGAATTGAGAGCGCGTGAACAGTTAACTGAAATTAGAAATGTAATAAGTGAAAGTAAAAGTAAAATTAAAAGTTATAAGTTACCAGTAATTCCTAAAAAATATTTTGTTGAACTTGAAGAAAGTGCATTAGCATTAAAAGAGATTGTAAATGAATTAGATAAAAAACCAATAAATATTGAAATTCTTAATACTAGGGTTGATACTGGTAGGGATCTGTCTTTTAAAGTGTTTAATACTTCTAATGAGTTAATTAAAACTTGCGCGATGAGTGAAATGGCTATTGTTTATGCAAATAGGTATAGAAGTTCATATAAAGAGATAGAACAAGGTATATTAAAAAGTGAAAAAGAATTTTGGAAAGGTGAATATAGAAAAAGTTTGGAAATCATTATTAATGTTCTTAATTTAGTTGAACCAGGTATACATGAAAAACTTTTGAAAGCTTATGAAAAATAACAATCATTTATTTGATTGTTATTTATATTATAGTGTAAAAGTAAAATGTTTAATTTTACTTATAATCTTCTTTTTGTTATAATTTAAATAGAAGGTGTATGATAAATGGCAAAAAAGAAAACTAAAAAAGAAACTGAAAAAAAAGAATTTCAATATAGTAAAGAATTACAAGGGTTATCTTTAATTTTAATAGGTGTTATTGGATTTGGTGATTTTGGTATAGTAGGTACTATTATTAAGGGTTTTTCTATTTTTTTATGTGGTACTTGGTATCCGATTTTTCTCATTTTATCTTTAGTTTTAGGAATATATTTTGTGGCTAAAAGAAAAAGTCCTAATTATTTTACTGCTAGGTTAATTGGTCTTTATACTGTTATTGTTGCTATTTTATTGTTTTCTCATTTGAATTATGTTAATAATAATGATTTGTCTGGAATTGATATTTTTAGAGTAACTATTGATAATATTATGGCTTCTTTAAATAATTTTGATTTGCTTAGGGATACTGGTGGGGGTATGTTTGGTGCGTTGTTTTCTAGTCTGTTTGTGACGTTATTCGATGTTAATGGCACTATGGTCGTTGTTGTTATTCTTGCTATTTTTGGTGTTGTTATGTTATTTGATATTACTTTGGCTGATATTTTTAAGGCTATTGTTAAGCCATTTAAGCGTAAGGAAAAGAAGGAGATTTCTGAAGAAGATTCTGATGATGAGAATGATGATGAAGGTAAAGTAGTTATTACTAATTTAAATGAAATAATTGATAATACTTCGCCAATTGATGCTAATTCTCCAAAAGAACAATTGCAACTGGAGTCATTTATTGAAGATGAATATGTTTTACCTCCTTTGAGCTTACTTGAAGAAAGTAAAAATAAAGGGAAAATTAATTCAACTGAATTTATTCAATCAAATAATAAGGTTTTAGAAAGAGTTTTTAATGATTTTGGTATAGTAGGAAAAGTTGTTGAAGTTCACGTTGGACCAACTGTAACTCAATATGAGGTTGAACTTAAAGCTGGTACAAAAGTTAATAAGGTGTTGAGTATTAATAGGGAAATAGCTCTTGCACTTGCAGCAAAAGATGTTCGTATTCAAGCTCCTATTCCAGGTAAGAGTACTATTGGTATTGAAATACCTAATCCTATTCAGGCTGATGTTAAACTTAAAGATATATTGCTCGGTTTACCGAAAAAACTTGAAAATTCTAAGTTAGTTGCTCCTTTGGGTAAGGATATTATGGGAAATATTCAGTATTTTGAGATTAATAAGGCTCCTCACTTACTTGTAGCTGGTGCGACTGGTAGTGGTAAAAGTGTTTGTATAAATAATTTTATTGTTTCTATTTTGATGAGAACTAGACCTGATGAAGTTAAATTGATTTTAGTGGATCCTAAAAAGGTTGAACTTAGTGTTTATGAGGGTGTTCCTCATTTGTTAAGACCAGTTGTTACTGATCCTAAAAAGGCTAGTGTGGCTCTTCAAAAGGTTGTTCAACTTATGGATGAGAGATATGATATGTTTGAACAAACTGGAACGAAAAATATTGGAACGTATAATGATTATGTGGAGAAGCAAATTAGTAAAGGTAAAGATATAGAAAAGATGCCATTCTTAGTTGTAATCATCGATGAACTTGCTGATCTGATGATGGTTTGTAGTAAAGAAGTTGAAGAAAGTATTACTAGAATTACTCAGTTAGCCCGCGCTGCAGGTATTCATTTGATTGTTGCAACACAAAGGCCTTCTACAGATGTTATTACTGGTTTAATTAAAGCAAATATTCCTTCAAGGCTTTCTTTTGCTGTTTCTTCTAGTATTGATTCTAGAACTATTTTGGATATGACCGGTGCTGAAAAGTTATTAGGCAAAGGTGATATGTTATTCTTGCCAATGGGTGAGAATGTTCCTATTAGAATTCAGGGTAGTTATGTAAGTGATGAAGAGATTAAACGTGTAGTTGATTTTGTTAAACGTGGTAAAAAACCTGTATATGATGAAAAATTAACTGATTTGGAAATGCCTAGTAAAGTTAATGAAGATTTTTCAAATGAAGAAGACCCTCTTTATAATGAGATAGTTGAATTTGCTATTAAAACGGGTAGAATTAGTGCTTCTTTGATACAAAGAAAGTATAGACTCGGTTATAATCGTGCGGCACGAATTGTTGATTTGCTTGAGGAAAGAGGTATTATTGGACCTCAAAATGGAAGTAAACCTAGAGAGGTTCTGGTAAAACTTAAAAATGAAGGTGAGGTTGAAGAATGACACCTCATATTGAATGTGATAAAAGTAAAATTGCTCCTTTGGTTATAATGCCTGGGGATCCTAGACGTGCTAAATATATTGCTGAGAAGTTTTTAGATGATGCTGTTTTAGTTAATTCAGTTAGGGAAGAATATGCGTACACCGGCTATTATAAAGGTGTGCGTGTTACTGTCTTTAGTAGTGGTATGGGAAATGCTTCTATGGGAATATATTCGCATGAACTTTTTAGTTTTTATGATGTGAAGGCAATTTTAAGAGTTGGTTCGTGTGGTAGTTATTGTAGTGATATTAATGTGCATGATGTTTGTATCTTGAAAGAAGTTTTTAGTAATTGTAATTATGCTAGGGAATATGCAAATATTACTGATAAAGTTATTTCTTCTGATGCGTCTTTTAACGATGTGATATTTAAATCTGCTTCAACTTTAAATATAAATGTTAAATGTGTAACTGGTAATAATGTGGATGCTTTTTATAGTAAAATTAATTACGATGAAATGAAACAATATGATTGTAAGGTTGTTGAAATGGAGTCTTTTGCACTTTTTGCAACGGCAAAGGTTTTAAATAAAAGCGCTAGTGCTTTAGTAACCGTGAGTGATAGTTTTGTTACTGGTGAAAAATTGTCAAGCTCTGATAGAGAAAAAGATTTTGATGAAATGATTATTTTGGCGTTAGAAAGTATTATTAAATTATAATTGGTTATAATAAAATATGAGGTGGAGTATGGAACATAAAGTAATTGACAAAAAGAAGTATAAAATAAATCTTATAAAGACGGATAGGTTTAAAACTATTTCTGTTAGAATAACTTTTATAAATAATTTTAGTGAAGATTTTGTTAAATATGTTCCTCTATTACAAAAACTTCTTGTGACAAAATGTAAAAAATATAATTCTAATGTTAAATTGGTAAGGGAATTGGAAAAATTATATTTGCCTGATATTTCGACTTCAAGTAATATGTATGGGAATTATTTTTTAGTAAACTTTTCTTTAGATTTAATTAATCCTAAATATACTGAAATGGATATGTATGATAAATCTTTTAAAATATTTAATGAACTTTTATTTAATCCTGTGGCTGATGAATATGGATTTTTTAAAGAAATTTTTGAAATTGATAAAAAAACTGTTATTTCTAATATTGAAAGGACTAGTGAAAATGGTACTATTTATGCAGGAAATATATATGATAAAAATATGTTTAAGGGTACTAGTTATGAATATACTACTTTTAATGTTTTAGATAAAATCAAAAAAATTAATAGAAAAGAGTTATATTATTTTTATAAGAGATTAATTAATAATTCTAAAGTTATTGTAACTGCTTTAGGTGATTTTGATGAAGATGTTATAGTTAAAAATATTGAAAAATTGATGAAAAAAATTAAAACGGTTGATAATTTGGGTAAACCTGGATTAAAGGAAATTGAAACAAAAAATGTTAATGTTATTAAACTTGAAAAAGATTTCTTTCAGTCTACTTTATTAGTAGGATATAAATTTTATGGTTTGACTGATTATGAAAGGTATTATGTTCTGCCTTTATATAATATGATTTTAGGTAGTATGAATAATTCTATTTTATTTGTGAATGTTAGAGAAAAGAATTCACTTTGTTATTCAGTTATTTCTTATCTTCATAAAATGGTTCCTGCTTTAACTATTGAATGTGGTATTAGTGCTAAAAATTATGATAAAGCTTTAAGTGTTATTGAAAAATCTGTTAAATTGATGAGTAATAAAGAAGAAATAGAAAAGTTGTATAAGAATGCAATAAATACTATAAATCTTTCATTAAATGATATATATGATAATGTTGATCGTATTATTGATAGTTTTTTATACCGTGAATTTGATAATCCTGATAGTATTGAGGAAAAACGTTTAAAGTTTAATAGTGTTTCTAGTGATAATATTGTTGATTTAAGTAAAAAAATAAAACTTAATACAGTATTATTTATGGAGGGAAAATATGAAGAAAATTAATTTTAAAAATATTAATGAAGTTTTATATGAAGAAATCCTTCCAAATAAGTTAAAGGTAATTTATTATAAAACTAATAAAACTAGAAATTTTTATATAACTATTAGTACTCTTTATGGTGCGAATGTAACAAAATATAAGAAAAATGGTAAAGTAATTAATATAATACCCGGAACAGCTCATTTTTTGGAACACAGAATAATGGATTTTACAAAAAATAAAAAAGCAATGAAACTTATTAATGATTTGGGTAGTATGCCTAATGCTTATACTATGCATGATATTACAAATTATAATATTTTCGGCGGAACTGATTTAATTAAAAATTTAAAACTTCTTTTAGATAGAGTATTTAATCCTAATATTAAAGACGAAGATGTTGTAAGTGAAAAGGGAATTATCGGGGAAGAAATAGATATGGAACAGGATAATATTAATACTGTGCTTTTGTATTCAGCTATGAATAATACTTTTAAAACTGATAAAAGTATGTGTGTTCCTGTTTTAGGTGAAAAAGCTGATATTGATAAGATAACTAGTGAATATTTAATTAGTATTTATAATGATTTTTATACTTATGATAGGATGCATATCGTCGTGTGTGGCGACTTTGATATAGAAGAAGTAAGTAATTATATCCATGATTATTTTAAGGGAACTAAATGTAGTGACGAGAAAGTTAAAGTATTGTATGACAAAGAAAGTGACAATGTGGAAGTTAATTATTTTGAAATTACTAGAGACGTTATTGAAGATAAAACTGGTGTTGTTTTTAAAATACCCGTTAAAGATTTTAAAGGTATTAAAAATAGTGATTTAAATCGTTATTTGAATATATTGTGTACTTGTATGTATGGTAGTACTTCTACTGTTAAATCTAATCTTGAAAAGTTGGGAATAACTGGTTTTAATTTTTTGACTAAAAGAGTTAATAATTATTTTGTTCTTATTCTAATTGGTTCTGGTGACAGTAATAAGTTTGTTAATTTTATTCTTGATACTATTAAAAATATTAAAATTAGTAAACAAGATTTTGAAAGTAAAATTAAAGTTATGATAAGTGCTCTTATAGTTGATTTTGAAAATATAGTTAATGTAGAAGGTTTTATTACTGATCAACTTAAACTGAATGGTAAGATTACAAATAATGCGAAAGATGAACTTTTGAAATTGGATTATTATGTTTTTAAAAATATTTATAAAAATTTGAATTTTGATAATAGAAGTGTTTTACGTATTACTAGTAGTAAATCGTAAAACTTTTTTATTTTATAGATTTTACGTGATATTTTTGTTAGAATGTAGTTATGAAAAGTATTAAGTATTTTTTTGTATTTTTGGTCTTGTTTTTTCCTTTGTCAGTTAATGGTTATACTGAATTACCTGTTGATTTGACTGATTTATCTATCGTTGATATTCAAGATTATGTGGATAAAGGTGTTTTTAGTTATGAAGATTTGGTTCGTGTTTATTTGGATAGGATTCAAGAATATGATGGTGAATATAATTCTGTTTTGAGTTTGAATGAAGACGCGATTAGTATTGCTAAGGAACTTGATGAGGAAAGGGAAGAAAGTGGTATTCGTAGTTTGGTTCATGGTATTCCTATTTTGGTTAAAGATAATATTGATTATGTTGGTATGGCTACGACTGGTGGTACTAAGGCTTTAAGTGATTCTATTCCTAATAGTAATGCTAAGGTTATTTCATATTTGGTAGATAATGGCGCGATTATTTTGGGGAAGACTAATATGAGTGAACTTGCTTTGAGTGTTCAAAATTCTTATAGTTCGTATGGCTATGTTAGAAATGCTTATGATAATAGTTATACTAGTTATGGGTCTAGTGGTGGCTCTGCTGTTAGTACTTCTTTGATGTTTAGTGTTGCTAGTTTGGGTACTGATACTAATTCTTCTGTTCGTGTTCCTGCTGCTGCTGCGGGGCTTGTCGGTATTAGGCCGACTTTTGGTTCTGTTTCTGGCAATGGCGTGATTAAGTATGATGTAAATCGTGATACTGTTGGTGTTTTGGCTAGGAATGTGACTGATAATGCCATTATTTTGGATGTTATAAGTGGTGGAGATGGTAATAAATATTTAGATGATTTATATAGTTCTAAACTTACTATTGGTGTTTTGAGTCAAATTGCTGAGGGTGATAGTAGTCTTTATGGTAATGCTTTTAGAGCTACTAATAGTGAGATATTGGATTTGTTTAATGATAATATTGATTATTTGGAGTCATTGGGCTATAAGATTGTTTATTTGGATGACTTTTTTACTAGAGAAGTAATTGATTATGAAAATGATTCTACTAGTGGAAAATCTATGTGTAATGAGTTTAATAAGTATATTGTTAATACTAGTAGTAGTATAAAAAGTTTTGAAGAATTAGCTAAATCAATTGGTAGGGTTTATAGTTTATATGATTACGTATATTATTGTGGCATGGATGAGTCGTTTACTGAAGAAAAGTCTTTAATGGAGTTATATAGAAATTATGTAACTGAATTTATGGATAAAAATGATATCGATGTTTTGGTTTATCCTAATATTAAATCTAAAACTAGTTTGTATTATGAAAGTGATAATGTTACATCTAGTTATATTATTGCTCCTGCTACTGGTTTTCCGGCAATTACTTATAATATGGGCTATATAGATGGTTTAGCTTATTCAATGGAGTTTTTAACTACTCTTGGGAATGAACAAACTCTTTATGATTTGCTTTCTACTCTGAAAAATAATTATGTTCTATCTAGTGAGGTACCTATGCTTTATGAAGTTAGTGATGAAGTTACAGAGTTAGTTAATTATTATATGAACGTGAATTTGAAAAGTTTGTATAAATATAATAAGGATGCATTAGAGACGTATAATGATGCTCTTGATAATATTCTTTACTTTTTTGATAATTATAATGATGTAGAAGATAAAGAAACAACGGCTATTAATTTATTAAATGATTATAAGGATGCAATCCAAATACTTAAAGAAGCTAAAAGCGAGAGAAATACTACTATATTTTTAGTAATTATGCTAATCTTGTTTGTAATGCTAATTGTACTACTAAAATTACTTGTTTATTCAGTAAAGAAAAATAAAAGAAACAAACATTAAAAAGTGTTTGTTTTTTTAAAGTGTTTATTTATTCTTTTGATAATAATATTATTAGAAAGGATGAGTAAATGAAAGATTTTATTGTTAAACAAAATAGTTCCTATAGTTGTGCGACTGCTTGTGTGTTGTCTCTCATTAAGTACTATGGTGGAGATATGTCTTATGAAGAGTTGAATGTGATTTTGAATGCTTCTAGATATGGGACTAATGCTTATGATATTTTAAATGGTGTTAAATCTATAGGGTTTGTTGGGCGTGGTATTAAATTATCTTTTAATGATTTGACTAGTTATGAAATTGTTAATCCTTTAATCGCCCATGTAATTAAAAATAATATGTATCATTTTGTAGTTATTTATAAAATTGATAAAAGGAAAAAATTATTTAGTGTTATGGATCCAAGTGAAGGTATGGTTAAAGTTAAATTTGACGTTTTTGAAAAGATGTATTTGTCCACTGTATTGGATATTGTTCCAACCGGGAATGTACCTAATATTAAAAATGATGCTGTTTTGGTAAGTAAGATTTTTAAGATTTTAAAGAAGTATAAGATATTAATTTTTAAAGTTTTGTTTTTATCTTTGTTAGTGATAACTTTTACATTGTTTTCTAGTGTTCTGCTAAAACTTTTACTTGAGTTAAATAATTTTAAGATTTTATGTTTAATTTTTGTGATAGTTATTTTACTAAAAAATTTTTGTAATTATTTTTTAGAAAAATATATTATTTTAGTTCAAAATAATGTAGGAGTTTTGCTTTTAAAGGATGTTGTTTTTCATATTTTTAAAGTTCCTATAAAGTATGTTAAAAATAAAAGTACTGGGGATATTTTAGATAGAATTAGGGATTTAGAAGATGTTAAAAATAAACTGGTGGATGTTTGTTTGAATATATTTGTGAATGTTTTATTGTTAGGTTTTATTTTAGTATTTTTATCTTTTATTAATATGAATTTACTCTTAATTTCTATTTTGTTTATCTTTATTTATTTCGTCTTTTCTATTTTGTATTATAAATATTTTAAAAGAAAAATTTTTGAAGTTAAAAGTGTTTATGGTACATATGAAAGTTTTGCTAATGATAGTATTTCTAATTATGTGAGTATCAAGAATTCGCAGGTTGAAGATATTTATACAACTAAATTTTTAAGTAAATATTATTGTTATTTATATAAACTTAAAAGTTCTTTAGTTAGTCTTAATGTTTTTGAACTATTTAAAAATTTTTTGAGTGATTTGTTTATATTAGTTGTTATTGTATTTTCAGTTTTACTTTTAAATAAAGGTGTTATTAAATTAAGTGATTTGTTTTTTGTTTATTCTCTTATTCTTAGTATAGTAGACCCGGTTAAAAATATCTTTGATAAGTTTTCTTCTATTGAAGAAGTAAAAGTTTCTTTAAAACGCGTGAATGATTTGCTTAGAGTTCGTGAAGAAGATTGTAGTTTAAATAAGATTGACGGACAAATTGTTTTTGATAATGTTAAGTTAAATTTTATTGATAATAATTCTTTGATAAATTTTTCTATTAAAAAAGGGTCGTTGTTTTTACTTTATGGAAGTAGTGGTGTTGGTAAAAGTTCTTTACTTAAAATAGTAACTGGTGAATCTTTAAATTATAAAGGTAATGTATCTGTTAGAGGCATTAATATTAAAGATTTAGATGAAGGTGCTTTGTTAAACTCTACCTCTTTTGTCTCTCAAGAAGAGAAACTATTTAATGATACTTTGGAAAATAATATTAAGCTTTATAGAGACGTTAGTGATGATTTTTATGAAAAGATATTAAAAGTTACTCTTGTCGATAAGATTAGAAATAGTAAAAAGTTTAGAAATGATTTTGTTATTTATGAAGATGGGGTTAACTTAAGTGGAGGGGAAAGGCAAAAAATTATTTTGGCTCGTGCTTTAATTAAAGATTTTAATTATTTGATTATTGATGAGGGGCTTAGTGAGGTTAATTTGGAAGATGAGAAGGTGATAATTGAAAATATTAGAAAATGCTTTTCTGATAAAACTGTTATTTATGTTTCGCATAAAAAAGAAATTAATTGCCTTTTTAAAGAGAAGTATTTTATGAAAGGGGGTGATAGTATTGACAGATAAAGAACTTTATTCCGTTAGTGGTGGCGGGATTGGTTGGGGTATAGCTGGCTTAATAGGCGGGATAATAACTTTTGTTATTGGTGTTATTGACGGTTATATGAGACCATTAAAATGTAATTAGAAAGGAGGGATTTTGTTGAATGATGTTGAGTTAACTAATGTAGTTGGTGGTGCGATAAGTGCGACTTTGGTTAATGCATTAGTTAGGGGTTTTACAGCTATATTTGAATTTGGAAAGGCTGTTGGAACTGCTATTAGAAGAGCTAAAACAGGAACTATATGTTCTATATAAAGAAGTGAATTCACTTCTTTTTTGATGTAAACTTGGTTGTTATTTAAAAGATTAAATGTTATTTTTGATATAATGATATTGAAAGTAGGTTAGAGGATGAAAAAATATATTGTTACTCTTGTTTTGGCATCAATAGTAGTATTAATTTTATATTTTGTTAAAATAAGGCTTACAAAATTAATAAATAAGTATGGAAATGATGCTGTGATAAAAATTGAGGAATATATTGATAATGATATAAGTAGTTTATTATTTTCGTATAATGAATTAGTCGTTATACATAATAATTGTATCAATGATCAAAAAACATATTTTGATTATCAAGTTTGCTTATATATAAAAGATGCTTTAATAGTTATGAATGATAAAACTAGTTATCAAAGCAAATATGGAGAATTAAATAAAATTCTTATAAAATTAAAAAATGTATTACATGATTAAACTCTCTTTAATTGTAATATTTTCTTTTATATGGAAAATACTAATATTTAAGTGATTATATGAAAAATAAAAGTATTTGGTTAGATAGTAAAGTTAATAAATTAAAGTCTATAAGTAATAATTTGGAAACTGATATATTAATTATTGGTGGAGGAATAACAGGGTTATCTACTTTGTATCAACTTAGTAAAAATAATTTAAATGCTATTTTAGTTGAAAGAAATATTTGTGGAAGAGGTGTTACTTCAAAAAGTACTGCTAAAATAACATTTTTACAAGAAAAAATATATATGAATATTAGAAAGTTTGAAGGGTTAGAAGTAGGTAGAAGATATTTATATAGTCAAATAGAGGCTATGAATATTCTTACAAATATAATAAAAAATGAAAATATTAAGTGTGATTTAGAAAAAGTTGATTCAATTTTATTTTCTAAAGATAATTATAATAAGTTAAAAAACGAATATTATTTTTTAAAAAAGTCAAAAGTAAATGTTAAGTTAGAAAAAATTAAAGAATTAAATAATGTCTTTGGATTGCGTGTACCTAATACATATGTTTTTAATCCATTTAAATATGTTAATGGATTAAAGCAAATATTAAAAGATTTAATTTATGAAAACTCTAAAGTTGAAAAAATTGAAAAGAAAGAAAATTTTTATTTATGTCATGTTAATAATAAGATTATTAAATGTAAATATGTTATAATTGCAACTCATTATCCTTATTTTATTTATCCATTTTTATTGCCTTTAAAAAGTCATATAGAAGTATCGTATTTAGGTGCAGTAAAAACAGATAAAACTTATCCAATAAGCGCGATAAACATAGATGAAAATAGTATTTCATTAAGATATTTTTGTAAAGATAAAGATAAATATTTAATTTATTTATATGGTTCACATGTAGGAGCAAATGTGCAAAATATTAATGATAATTTTAAAAAAATAATTAAAAAATTTAATTTTGATTATATTTGGAGTAATAAAGATATAATAACAAGTGATTTTAAACCTTATATTGGTAGAGTATATAAAGATGATGATACTTTTTTGATTTCTTGTGGTTATAATACATGGGGTATGACAAATTCAACTATTGCTTCAGTAATACTAAAAGATATTATTTTAAAAAAAGATAATAAGTTTATAGAATTATTTGATCCAAACAGAAAATTTAATTTAAATAAAATGATTAATTTTCCATTGAATTTACTTAATAGTACTAAGTCTTATTTAATTAGTAATAAAAGAAATGATAATAATAAGAATATTAAATATAAAAAAATTAATGGAGTGAATGTTGCTATTTATATAGATGAAAATAAAAAAGGGCATATAGTATTAGATAAATGCCCGCATATGAAATGTGGTTTGTTATTTAACTCTGTTGAAAAAACTTGGGATTGTATGTGTCACGGCTCTAGGTTTGATGTAGATGGTAATTGTATTGAAGGACCAAGTAATTATGATATAAAGTACAAGTATTGAGTTTTTGAATTATTGAATTAAAATGTAAATTTTTAAAGTAAAGTCTTTTTTAAACTTATTGCAGTTTTTTTACCGGACTTCCAAATGAAAATACATATAGCTTAAGAACTGAAAATCCTTGATTTTTTTCATTAAATAGAGTATTATTAAATAGTAAGTTTTTTCTTGGTTTAATGAGTCCTCGACTTTTTACTAGGAATAAACGGATTATTTATGAAGGAGGGAAATGATGGCTTTAACTAAAGAGCAAAAAGAAACTATTGTTAAAAAGTATGCTAGAAGTAAGAATGATACTGGAAGTGTTGAAGTACAAGTTGCTTTGTTAACTGAAGAAATTAATATTTTAACTGAGCATTTAAAAGTTCATATTCATGATTATCATTCTAAACTAGGTCTTATGAAGATGATAGGTAAGAGAAGAAGTTTACTTAACTACTTGAAGAAAGAAGATGTAGTTAGATATCGTGAACTTATAAAAAGTTTAAATTTGAGAAAGTAGGCACTTGTTTTAAGTGTCTTTTTTTATTAGAAAGGTAATTTATGAAGAGAGTATTTGAATATGAATTTTATGGTAGGAAATTGATAGTTGAAAATGGAGAACTAGCTAAACAAGCGCATGGGGCAGTATTGGTTAGATATGATGATACAGTTATTTTGTCAACAGCTGTTATGAGTAATAATGTTAGTACTGCTGACTTTTTTCCACTTACTATTTTGTATCAAGAAAAACTTTATTCAGTAGGTAAAATACCTGGTGGATTTATTAAAAGAGAAGGTAGACCAACTGATGCAGGTACTTTAGCTGCTAGAACTATTGATAGGCCAATTAGACCTATGTTTGATGAGAATTTTAGAAATGAGGTGCAAGTTGTAAATACTGTTTTAAGTGTTGATAATGATTGTACTCCTGAAATGACTGCACTTTTTGGTACTTCTTTGAGTTTGGGAATTTCTCATATTCCTTTTGATGAACCTGTAAGTGGTGTTATTGTTGGTAGGGTAAATGGTGAGTTTAAGATTAATCCTACTGCAGCTGAACTTGAAGAAAGTGATATTAATTTGACTGTAGCTGGTACTAAAAATGCTATTACTATGGTTGAAGCTGGATGCAAAGAAGTAAGCGAAGAAGATATGTTAGAAGCACTTATGTTTGGGCATGAAGCAATAAAAGAATTATGTGCGATTCAAGAGGACATTATTAGTGAAATAGGTGTTCCAAAAATTGAAGTTGAACTCGCCAAATTAGATGAAAATATTGTTAAAGAAGTAAGTGAAGACATTACAACTGATATGTTAGAAGCTATACAAATTGAAGATAAACTTGAAAAATATGCAAGGATTGATGAAGTAAAAGAACTTGCTGTTACTCATTATACAGAAAATCATGCTGATAGTGAGACGTTAGAAGATGAACTTAAACAAGTTAAGAAGATTGCTGATAATATTGAAGCTGCTGAAGTTAGAAGACTTATTACTGAGGAAAAAGTTAGACCAGATGGACGTGATATGACCGAAATTAGACCTTTAAGTGGAAGTGTGGATTTGCTTCCTAGAACTCATGGAAGTGCATTGTTTACAAGAGGTCAAACTCAAGCTCTTGCTATTACTACTTTAGGAGCTATTGGCGAACATCAAATTTTGGATGGTTTAGGCTTGGAAAATGAAAAAAGATTTATGTTACATTATAATTTTCCTGCTTTTTCAGTAGGTGAAACTGGTAGATATGGTTCTCCTGGTAGAAGAGAAATTGGTCATGGTGCTTTGGCTGAACGTGCATTACTTCAGGTTATGCCTAGTGAGGAAGAATTTCCTTATACTGTTAGGGTAGTTAGTGAAGTTTTAGAGAGTAATGGCTCTAGTAGTCAAGCGAGTATATGTGCTGGTTGTATGAGTTTGATGTCTGCTGGTGTGCCTATTAAGAAAATGGTTGCTGGTATAGCTATGGGCCTTATAACTAAGGATGATAAATATACAATTTTAACTGATATTCAAGGTTTAGAAGATCATATGGGTGATATGGACTTTAAAGTTGCAGGTACAAGAGATGGTATAACTGCTCTTCAAATGGATATTAAAATTAAAGGTATTACTAAAGATATTTTAAAAGAAAGTCTTGCTCAGGCACATGATGCTCGAGAAGAGATATTAGATGTCATGGAATCTATAATAAGCGAGCCTAGAAAAGAACTTAGTAAGTATGCTCCTAAAATTAAAATGATTGATATTAAACCTGAACAAATTAAAGATGTAATTGGTCGTGGTGGAGATGTTATTACTAAGATTATACTTGATAGTTCTAATGTTAAGTCAGTAAATGATAAAGATGCAGTTAAAATCGATATAAGTGATGAAGGTCATGTTGTACTTTATCATCAAGATATTGCAATAATCGATAAAGCTCTTGCTATGATAGAAGATATTATCAAAGAAGTAGAAATCGGTAAGATTTATACGGGTAAAGTTGTAAAAGTAGAAGATTTTGGTTGCTTCGTTGAGTTGTGGCCTGGTTGTGAAGGTTTAGTACATGTTAGTCAATTGGATACTAAACGTGTTGAAAAGCCTAGTGATGTTGTTAAAGAGGGAGACGAAATAGTTGTAAAAGCGACTGGTTATGATAAACGTGGTAAATTAAATTTATCTAGAAAAGAAGTATTGAGTAGTAAAACTGAAAAATAATTGGTAAACACACTATAGTGTTTATTTTTTTTGCAAAAAAAAATAATCAGTAATTATCTTTTTATTTTTCTTCAAAAAGTTTGTCCATGCTTACTTCAAGCACTGTTGCTATTCTCCATAGGGTTTCTACTGAAAAACCGCGTCTTCCTTCTTCGCTTTCTATTCTTCTTATAAATTCAAAACTTCTATCTGTATATAATGCTAATTGTTCTTGAGTGTAGCCTTTTTCTTTACGATACTTTCTAATGTTATTAGCAATTATTTTCTTTATGTCTTTGTTAAAATTGAATTCTTTGTATTCGTAATTACTCATAAGAAACACTCCTTGTACGTTTATTTTCTCACAAAACATTTAAAAATAATGTAGTCCCAAAGTACCAGTATTTTTATTTTTTATTATTAATTATTTTTTATACTAAAAAAAGTAATTCAGTAAATTACTTTTTAAATTACTATTGCAATTAGGTTGTTACTTCCTTTGTTTACTATCTTTGTTATGGTTTGACAAAGTTTATATCTTAGGCTTTCTGGCATCATTGCAAGTTTCGCTTGTATTCCTTCTTGTACTATTACATCTAGACTTCTTCCGAATATTTCGCTTTTCCAAATGTTGTTTGGATTTTCTTCTTGATCTTTGAGTAAATAATCAATTAGTTCTTTACTTTGTATTTCACTTCCTATGATAGGTTCAAATGTGCTTTCAACGTCAACTTTAATCATATGTATACTTGTTGCGATTGCTTTTAGTTTTACTCCGTATCTTCCGCCTTGTTTTATTATTTCTGGTTTGTCAAGTTTCATATCATCTAGTTTTGGAAATGCAATGCCATATCCTGTTTGATATACTTGTTTAAGTGCGTCTTTGAAGTTATCATATTCGCTTTTTCCGTTTTTAAAGTCTCTAAATATTTTTAAAAGTTCTGCTTTTGAATCTATGCTTGTTCCAACTGTTTCTTTTAATACTTCATCATATAATTCGTTACTTGCTTCTAAGTTAATTGCAACTTCACCTGTAGTTGTGTTTAAGTTTGATATGTATGAATTACTTATAAAATCATTTTCTTCAAAATTTAAATTTATGTTGTTTATATCTCTTAATTTATTAACGCTTACAACGCTTTCTTTCATTGCTTTTAAAAATGCTTCTTTTATAGGGTGATCATTATCTAAAATACCGATCCAATCAGGTACGTTTATTTCAATGTTTTCAACTGGGAATTCATATAATGCTTCTTTTAAAATCATGTATACTTCGTTTTCAGTCATGTCAAGTACGTTCATTGGTATAACTGGTATGTCATATTTTTCGTGCATTTCATCACATAGATTTCTAACGTCTGGTGTGTTTGGATGTGTTGTGTTCATTATTACTATAAATGGTTTGTTTAGGTTTTTTAATTCTGTTATTACTTTTTCTTCTGCATCAATATAACTTCCTCTTGATATTTCTCCAATAGATCCATCAGTAGTTATTACTATTCCAATAGTAGAGTGGTCTTTTATTACTTTTTCTGTTCCAATTTCTGCTGCTTCTGTAAATGGTAAGTCTTCTGTAAACCACGGAGTTTTTACCATTCTAGGATTTCCTTCTTCATCTAAGTATCCTTTGCTTTCTGGTGTTACATATCCTACACAGTCTATGAGTTTGATGTTGGTTTCAAAGTCGTCAATTTTAATTTTTGCACCATTTGAAGGTACAAATTTTGGCTCGATTGTCATTATTTGTTTTCCCTGAGCACTTTGAGGGATTTCGTCAAGACATCTTCTTTTTTCAAAATCATCTTCTATATTAGGTATTACTAAATTTTCTATGAATTTTTTTATAAATGTGCTTTTTCCAGTTCTAACCGCGCCTACAACACCTAGATATATTTCACCATTTGATTTTGAACCGATGCTTTCAATTATTTCTTTTTTATCCATTTTCATTCCACCTTTTTTTATCTTTCATTTAAATTTATGTTTATTTGAATAAAAAAGAACTATTTTTTAATCTAATATTTAAATAATTTTGTATGTTTGATATAATTGTTTTGTGATAGGAGAGTATTATGAAAGAAAATTTAGAAAAAATTAATGTGGCAATGTCTGAAGTACAAAGTAAAAGTAAGAAAATATTAATATTTTTGTTATACTTTATTGGTTTTCTTTTGGGACCATCTTTGTTTTATTCATTAGTTAATGTGATTTATCCGATTGATGATGTGATGGTAGCTAATTTAGTTGGAAATGGCTTGTATGCAATTATGTTATTTATTATATTGCATAGGGTTTTGATTGGTGACTTTAAAAAACTTGGTAAAGATAAAGTTAATAATATGAAGGTTATGTTTAAGTGGTGGGGTATAGGTTTATTAATTATGATGATTAGTAATCTTATTATTAATGGTATTGTTTTTAATGGATCTATTGCTGCGAATGAGGAAGCAAATAGGGAACTTATATTAGCTTCTCCGTTTTTAAGTATTTTCCTCGCAGTTTTTATTGCTCCTTTTGTTGAAGAGATTACTTTTAGGTATGGCCTTAGAAAAATATTTAAAAATGTTTGGTTTTATGCAATAGTTAGTGGTTTTATCTTTGGGTTTTTACATGCTATTTCAGGAATTGAATCTGCAAAAGATATGTTGGATTTATTGTATATAATTCCTTATGGGTCACTTGGTTTTGCTTTTTCTGTTATTTATTATAAAACTGATAATATATGGGTAAATATTTTTGTTCATATGCTCCATAATGGAATTGTTTATTCATTGTTAATTTTGTTTGTATAGGTGTTTTATGGAAGAAGAGAATGAAATTAAGGAAGTTGTAAAAAAAGATAATGGTTTTAAAAGGAAGTTTATTAATTTTTTGATTTTTATATTAATTCTTTCTGTTGGTTTGATAATGTATTCTAGATATGTTGGGACTAAAGGGTTAATTGTAAAAGAGTATAGAATTGATGATGAGAAAATTCCTTATAATTTTAGTGGTGTTAAAATTGTACATTTTTCTGATTTGCTTTATAAGAGTACTGTAAACTTGGATGATGTTAAAAATATGGTAGAGCGTATTAACGAGCTTAAACCTGATTTAGTTTTTTTTACTGGTGGTCTTGTTAGTAAGGGTAAGAGTTTAAGTGATGAAGAAACCCAGGAACTTTCTAGTGTTTTAAAAGAGATTGATTATACTATAGGTAAGTTTGCTGTTAAAGGTGATGAGGATGGGGATGAGTTTTCTATTGTTATGTCGGATTCTGGTTTTGAAGTTTTAAATAATTCTGGTACTTTTGTCTATAATAAAGCTTTGACTCCAATCTATGTCGCTGGTTTGTCTAGTTCGATTAGTGATGCTATAAATGTTGAAAGTGCTTTTGAACTTGTTGATGCTGATGCAAATAAGGACGCATATTTTAAAATTCTTTTGATGCATGAAGGTGATAGTGCCACTTCTGTTTTGAAAAGTCGTGATGATGTTGATTTGATGCTAGCAGGGAATTCGCTTAATGGGAGTGTTGTTTTGCCTTTTTATGGCGGGATATTTGAAAGTAGGGGAAGTAAAACTTATAAAAATCCGTTTTATGAAGTTAATGGTACTTTGATTTATGTTAGTAGTGGTCTTGGTACTAAAGATATTAATTACAGATTTAATAATAAGCCATCATTTAATTTTTATAGGTTAAAAAGTCTATAACAAAATAAAACACTTCGC
>CALVQQ010000014.1 GCA_944358255.1 uncultured Bacilli bacterium
TATTAAGCATAATAAGTTTCGTTACTTAGTTCATTAGTTGTGGCTTTTGCCTGAGCATTTAAATCCTCAACTCTAAACGTAATAAATAAGGATATCAATGCAACAAAAATATAAAACAAAACGACTCCTTTAAAATTATCCAAAACTTTTTCCATTTCTATCCCTTCTTTCTAAATTTATTCTATAGCATATATTTGTTCGTGTCAATACAAAACACAAAAAAATGTTTGACAACTTTACGTTCGTATGTTAACATTTTAATAGGAGGTAAAAGTTAAATGGAAACATTAACTAAAAAGCAAGAAGAAACTTTAAAGGCAATTAAAAAATTTATTGCTAAAAACGGATATAGCCCTAGTGTAAGAGAAGTGTGTGACATGATGAATTTAAGTAGTACAGCAACAGTATTTGTACATATGAGACATTTAATGAATAAAGGCTATATTTCACAGACAAATAATAAATTTAGAACATTAGAAGTACTTGTTCCAAACGAATATTTAGAGACAAATGAAGACGTTGTTTCAGTCCCATTATTAGGAAAAATAACTGCTGGAAATCCTATAGAAGCTATAGAATTTCCTGATGAATATATGCAACTACCATCATTTATGATACCAAAAAACGAAGAGGTATTTACATTAAGAGTTGATGGAATGAGTATGAAAAACATTGGAATATATGATGGAGACATAGTAATAGTAAAAAGAACTAACAGTGCAAAAAACGGTGACAGAGTTGTAGCACTAGATGAAAATGGATACACTACTTTAAAAACATTTTATAAAGAAGACGGTTATTTTAGATTACAACCAGAAAACGAAACAATGAATCCAATAATATTAGACAAAGTAGATATACTTGGAATAGCAATAGGATTATATAGAAAATTATAAAAAAGATTGGCTAAAAGCCAATTTTTTATTTTAACATGAGCATGTAAGCAAGACTAGCTATTAAAATAATACTCATAAGTAATCCATGTAATGTATGATTCTTTTTATTAAATCCTTTTATACCTACCATAAGAGATATTAAAAGCCCACCGATTAAGCCACCAACATGAGCAGCAATATCTATTCCAGGAACTATTAGTCCAACTAATAAATTTATTAAAATAAGTGGAATAATTTGACCTTTTAAATATCCGTCAAGTGTTGCACGATAATTAAAGCCAAAATATAAAAGTGCCCCGAATAAGCCAAATATTGCTCCACTTGCACCTATAGACGGTGACGTGATTAAAACTGCTGAAAATAACGAGCCAATAACACCGCTAAGTAAATAAATAATCAAAAACTTAAATGAACCATAATAACGTTCAATTTCAGGCCCTATTATATATAGAGCATACATATTGAAAAACAGGTGAATAGAATTACCATGCAAAAACATACAAGTAACTAGCCTATAAACCTCACCATTTTGAACATTAGCATAATAATTAGCAAACAAATTAACAAAATCATTATAAATACCCGGGCTCAACATAAGAATAAAAATAAGCACATTAACAAATATCAAAGCATAAGTCATAAAAGGAATGCCATTTTTAAATAATTTTGACATCTTTTTATCATCTTTAACTGTCTTATCATTTAACTCTTCAGTCATTTTAAACATATCTATCACATTAGATTTTTTGCTATTAATTTTATCTTTTAAATCTGGAAAATACTCATTAACAAACTTATTCTTTTTAATATCACTAATTCTTTTTACTTCAACACTTTCAATATCATCAGTATTTTTTAAAGTAACGCTATCTCCACAATCAACTAAAATATTTAAAACTTTCATTTTAAAGGTATAAGTTTTTTTCTTAATATTTTTCCTTATTGCATCTACTTTTCTTAAATCATTATTAAGTTGTTCATTATTATGAATATAATTAATATTAAGCCTAATAATTTTAATATCATTATTCATATTTTCTAGCCAAATTTCATTTTTTAGTCCATTGACAACAATAGGCTTATAATCTTCTTCTGTTACAAAATAATGGACAAGTTTAACAACAATATCATCTTTTTTATTAATTATAATATTAGCCATATTAACTCCTTTAGTAATTATATTATACACTTTTTCATACAATTTATAAAGAGGTGCATATGAAAAAAATATTTTACTTTATTTTTATACTGCTACTATGGTTACTGGGCAGTTTACTATTTAAATACGACCCAGTTTATTACGAACTATTAAAAACTCCACCATATGTGATAAACCCAACACTAAATAGCATTATTTGGATAATTTTATATTTTACTATTGCTGCGGCAATTATAATGGTAAAAAGCAAAAGAAATATAATAGGAAACAATGATTATTTCTTTATACTAATAATAAACTACTTAGCAAATATGATATTTCCATTAATGTTTTACAATTTAAAAAGTCCATTTTTAGGTTTTATAATGAACACAATAGTTTTAATAAGCACATTTTACTTATTATTAGAAAGTAAAAAAATAGACAAAAGAAGTTTTTATGTATTAATTCCATACTTCATATACACGATATATCTATTCATAATAAGTTTAAGTATATGGATTATGAATTTTTAAAAGAATTTAAAATAGAGACAAATTTATCTTCCAAAGGACAAGAAAACTCCATAAATTCTTTTTTTATTGGATGAACAAAACCAATGTACTCTGCATGAAGCATCTGACCATAATCATCGAATGAGTGACCATAAAGTGGATCATTTACAACAGGATGATTAATATAAGCCATATGAACACGTATTTGGTGAGTTCTACCAGTTTCAAGCACGCATTCAATTAAAGTAGCATTATTAAGTCTTTCAATAACTTTAAAATTAGTAACAGCCTTTTTACCATTTTCACGAACAGCCATTTTAACACGATCACCAGGTTTTCTACCAATAGGCGCGTCTATCTTACCAGAGTTTTCATTTATTATACCTTCTACCAAAGCAATATACTTTCTTTTAACTTTCTTATCTTTAAACTCATCACTCAATATCTGATGGGCACGGTTAGTTTTAGAAATCAACAGCAAACCACTTGTGTCCTTATCAATCCTGTGAACAATACCAGGTCTTACCTCACCATTAATATCAGAAAGTTTACCCTTGGTATAATATAACAAAGCGTTAACAAGCGTACCGGTTTTATTCCCTGCGCCCGGGTGAACTACCATTCCACTAGGCTTATTCACAACAATAATATCATCATCCTCATAATAAATATCAAGTTTAATATTTTCTGGAATAAGAGATGTAGTTTTACTTTCTAACATAACACTTATAACGTCACCAATTTTAAGTTTATATCCACATTTAACAATTTTATCATTAACGAGAATATTACCAGAACTAATATTATTAGAAATATTACTTCTAGTTTCTTTGAGTTCATTAGCCAAATACACATCTAATCTACTATCAACTTCATCATTTATTTTTATTTGCATTTCTTTCCTCCAACAAAAAACCTATTGCAAGCAAAATAGTTCCAATAACTATAAAGGAGTCACCAATATTAAAAATAGCAAAATCATGTCCAAAAAAATTAAAATCTAAAAAATCAATCACATGTCCATAAACAACCCTATCAAACAAATTGCCCAAAAGTCCACCTATAACAAAGCTAATAGATGTTGTAATAAGTTTACTATGAGAATCTTTTCTAATTTCATATATCAAATAAGCAAAAATCAGAACAGAAACAACAACAATAAAAATAACTTTACCATCCATTATACCAAAAGCCGCGCCATGGTTATTAACATAAGTAATATTAAAAAAACCATCAATAACTGACAAACTTTTACCTAATGTCAATTTATTAATAACCAAAACTTTTGTAATTCTATCTAACAAAAAAATACTAACTATAATTAGCAAAATTTTTAAAGTTTTCATTTAACCACCAACTTCATTTTATAAAAAAAAAATACTTTATTCAAGTATTAATATTTTCAATTAGTATAACATCACTACCAAGTTTTTTAATCTGTTCAAATTTAATGAGAATTTCACTAGACTCAACAAAAAACATCTTATTTTTACCTTTTTCCAACACTAAATCGGTTATTTTCCCATTTTCATCAATAACAACGTCGATAATTCTTCCAACAAAAGAACCATCAACTAAATTAATAATATTTTTTCTTTGTAATTCAGATAATCTCATAATAAACTTTATGAAATAAAAGTTATTTTATTAACCTTTTCATAGTTTTAATGGCATTTTTTTCAAGCCTTGATACCTGAGCCTGACTAATACCTATTTCCTCTGCTATTTCCATCTGAGTTTTACCGACAATAAACCTACTAATCAAAATATCTCTTTCACGTTCTTTAATCTTTAGCAATGCTTTTCTCATGCTTATTAGGTCATCAAGTTCTTTACTTTCCTTCTTATCTTCAATTTGATCTAGTAAATATATAGTATCACCACCGTCATTATATATAGGTTCAAAAATGCTCATTGGTTCTTTTAAACTTTGCATGGCATTAGCGATTTCATATTCAGATACTTGAAAATGAGAAGCTATTTCACTAGTTGATGGCTCACAGCCAAAAGTATAAATGTATTCTTCTTTAAATTTAAGTATCTTATAAGCTAAATCTTTAATACTTCTGCTGATTCTAATAGGATTGTTATCGCGAATATACCTTTTTATCTCACCTTCAATCATCAAAACTGCATAAGTACTAAACCTAACATTGTGAGCTAAATCAAAATTATCAATTGCTTTGATTAAACCTATGCAGCCAATTTGAAACAAGTCATCCATATTGTCTGTTCTATTATGATATTTCTTAAGTATAGACAAAACTAATTTTAAATTGCCCTTGACTAATTCTTCTTTAGCTAATGCGTCACCATTTTTATATTTTTTAAATAACTCAACCATTTCTTTATGCTTAAGTACTTTTAAATTACTAGTTTTAATGCCAGTAATTTCTACTTTGTTCTTTGCCAAATATATCACCTATTATATATTTGGCAAGATTAACTATATTTTATACAAAAAAAGTATAAAACAATTATACTTTCATTAAATTTTGTAACTTTTTAATAGTTTTCTTTTCAATCCTTGAGATATATGACTGACTAATGCCGAGCATATCAGCCACTTCCTTTTGAGTATATTCTTCACTTCCCAATAATCCATATCGCATTTTAATTATTTCTTTATCTCTATCACAAAGTTTTTCTATTTCTTTTAACAAAATAATTTTATCTATTTTTTCCTCATATGCTTTGGGAATAAGTTCGGGATCTGTTCCAAACACATCTTCTAAGTGAAGTTCATTACCTTCTCCGTCAAAATTAATAGAATCTTCAAAACTAATTTCAGTATTTCTCTTTTTATTTTTTCTTAAAAACATAAGTATTTCATTTTCTATGCATCTAGATGCGTAAGTAGCAAGTTTAATATTTTTATCAGGCTTATATGTATTAATGCCTTTTATTAATCCAATGGAACCAATGCTAACTAAATCTTCTAATGTTTCATTAGTATTGTCGTATTTCTTAGCTAAAAATACAACAAGTCTAAGATTATGTTCAATAAGCTTGTTTCTAGCGTCCATGTCGCCATTATTACTTTTTATAACCAAGTCAAGTTCGATATCTTTATCTAAGGGTGGTGGTAAAATATCAGTGCTTCCTACATAATAAATTTCTTTTTTGAACAATTTTTTTAATAATTCAAATATTTTCATATTCTTCCCTCCATTAATATATTTAACAAACAATCTATACCATCCATTTTAATTTTACTAGTGCTTATTCCAATAACTACATTATATTGTAAACCTATGCCATCTATATAAACACATTTTGGAATAATACATTTGATAATACCTTCATGATTTAATGTTTTATAAGGTACTAAAATATAATTATTAATCTTTGAATAATCATCAATTTTTTTATTGTGAGCAATTATTACATATTTCCCACTATATGGTTCAATCAAAGTATTGCCCGTGTCCACATAACCGTTTAATTCAATAACTTTGTCATTATCTAAGTAAACGTTAACTTTCTTTCTATTGGAATAAAATAATTTTAATTCTTTAATTTGCCTAATATAAATATATAAAATGAATGGGCTAAATATTACAATTACAAAGAAATTTAGTTTTATATTATTATTAATAAATGTAAGCCCAATTTTTTTGTAGCCAATTTGAATATTTAAATAGTATAAAAAACCACCTAGTAAAATACTAGTAGTATAAAAATAAAGAATGTTATTAAAAAAATATTTAATATCTTTATATCCAAAAGCGATTAAAACTAGTAAGATGCTTAGCGCTAATTTAAATATAAGCAAAACAAAATTGTTCATATTAAAAAACAATACTAAAATAGATAGCGTTCCAACTAAAGTAGAAAGCAAAATTCTTTTTAACTTAGCATTTCTTCTAAGTATAATAGATATAGTAATAAGTATCAAAAAATCAATGATAAAATTTAGAATTAAAATTAAATCAATGTACACTTTCATACAAATCACCTGTTAAAAGTATACAAAAACGACAAATATTAATTTGTCGTTTTATGTTTCATATAATCCCAAAGTGTATATTGATAATATTCTTCTTCAGATAGAAGAGATTCGATTCTTGCTTGTTCACTTAGTTCAAGTTCATCTTTACGTTTGATAAGCTCGGCTAAGTATCTTTTCGCACGATAATCCAGCGAGCCATCTTTTTTCCTAACAAAACTGCAATAAAAATTATACGCTGGACTAATTAAATCATCTGGAGTACAGACTCCATATTTTACTTTTTCTTTGACTGCCATAAGTTCGTCCAAAGCGTCATAAACACCGGGTTTTCTTGATTTATTAATATATTCATCTTTATAAAGTTCATATATAAAATCAATTCCAACACATCTACTTATTACAGAACGCCTAAGATTTTCTGATTCCATATATCTTCTATCATTGTTATAAAACACCGGTAATAATGTAATATCTCCATTCATTCTTAAAGCTATTTGGATAGGTCTATTATTTAATCCATCATGCTCTTTTCTAATTGGTGAAGAATTTTCATATTCCATTGTCATACAATCAATTTCTTGTAATAACATGGGATCTGATAATTTTAAATATGTTTGATAACTTAAAACAAAACCTACTGGTGATTTTTCATATTTTATTTTTCCGTAAAAATAAGGATGGCTTTTTTTATTATTTAATTTTTTCAATTGCTCAATTGCATTTATAACTTCAGTTTCACTATTAAAACATTCAACATTTTGACCAGCACTTTGAACTAAAGAATATCTTTTAACTTTTTTGTTTTGCATATAATCTCCTATAATTAAAGCAATAGTTAATCTATTGCTTTTTATTATATTTCAACAGTTCTTGTTTTTCCTGTTCTTTCCCAACCTTCTAAAGTTTCAGATTTGCTCCATTTATAATTATAACCCGTAACTTTTTCAGTTTTTTTAGTTGCAGATACTGTTGTAGTATTTTTCTTAAAACAAGATGATCCATCAAGTGTATATCCACTTGGACATGTATATCCAGTAAATGTTTTTTGAGTACCATAACATTTTGTGCCAATCAAAGAGTATCCTGAATTTTCACAATAATATTTTGTAGTACCTTGAACGTTTTTGTAACATTCAATATTTGAACCGCTTCCACTTTGTGTATATCCACTTGGACATGTATATGTATAATCATATTTTAAATCAGCGTTTGTATAAGTATAACAACGTTTGCCATCAAGTGTATATCCACTTGGACATGTATAATTTATACCACTACTATTTTTTTCTGCATCGATAGTTATAGTTTTAGTACACTGTGTTCCATTCTTTGTGTATCCACTTGGACATGTATATGTGGTCGTGCTAGTTGATGCAGTCGCACTTATTGTTTGTGTTCTTTGACATATTGATCCACTTTGTGTATATCCACTTGGACATGTATACGTTGTAGCACTAGTATTAGCTGTTGCATTTATAGTTGATGTAGTAGATTTAGTACATTTTGTCCCACTCTTTGTGTATCCACTTGGACATGTGTATGTTGTTTGATTTTTATAACAACTTGTATAAACTGTTATATAACCTGGACAATTAGAACTTGATGTACAAACATATTGTGTTGATGTAGAACATATGTATCCACTTGGTGCTGATTGGAAAGTTCCATATTTGTATACTTTATCAGTTGTCTTAGTTGCACTTGTTGTAGTTGTGGTAGTTTTAGTACACTTTGTTCCATTTTTTGTGTATCCACTTGGACATGTATATGTTGTTTGCCCACCGGAAACTGTTGCACTTATTGTTTCTGTTTTAGTACATTTTGTTCCATTTTTTCTGTATCCACTTGGACATGTATATGTTGTTTGTCCACCGGAAACTGTTGCACTTATTGTTTCTGTTTTAGTACATTTTGTTCCATTTTTTGTATATCCGCTTGGACATGTATATGAAACTGTTTCACTTTCAGCAGTAGCAGAAATTGATTTATAACATTTATCACCATCTCTATCATATCCGCTTGGACATGTATATGATGAATCTGCATCAACAATCGGATCAGCATAAACTGGATAACTACCAGTTGAATTTTTAACAGCGTCCACAACTACATCAGTCGTCTTATAATTTGCTGTTGCATCTACTTTAGAATCAGTTAAATTCTTATAGCAAGTAGTTCCACTCAATGTATAACCCCTTGGACATGTATATGTTGTTTTATTAGTAGTATATGCTTGCCTAAACTGATATTCAATAGCTGTTTCAGATTCTTCAGGAATCTCGCACTTACCGCTTTCACAATAATCATAACATCCTAATGGTTCAATTATATATGAACTTTCAGTATCACACACTAAGTTTACTTTCAATGAATATTCTTCGGTACTTTCCTTTGTAACTTGTACATATGATTCATAAGTATCACAAGGATTACCATCTTTATCTACAAATGGAATAATCAAGTTTTTATCTATCATGTCTTGCAAAGTCATTTCCGCCATATCCCCTACATTTTTTGGCAATCTTTCGTTTGTATAATAACTTTTAGCTGCATCTTGCATATAAGAAATATTTTCCCTAAATACATTACTATAAAATGCTGTCATATTTGGCACTTTAGGAAATAACCACATTAATATTAGTATGAAAATTACAAAGAATATTACTTTTACAATTAAATCTTTCCATACAATACCAGGATTTTTTTCACTACTATACATTTTTAATCCCCCCTATTAAATATTAATTATTATCCACTATTGCAAGTGTAAAATTGTTCTGTTTGTTTAATGTTGCCTCTGTTACCATTCCAATCATATCAGATGAAAATTTGTTCATTGTTGTTTCAAATGTCTCACCATTATCTGCAGTGACAATAGTTGGACATGTTGGTTCATTTATTTCTTTGTTTATTTGTTCTAAACTAAATTCCCCATAGTTAGGTACATTTACAATTAGTGATGTATCTTTTCCACTTTGTGCTATTGTGATAGTATTTAAAAAATATTTATCAATCAAAGCTTCCATACCACTAGTTTCAAGACTCCATGCACTGATTTCATCATTTGCACCAGTTAAATACCAACTTTCAGCAAGTAAAACGCCAAATTCTTGAGCATATGTTTCAAATTCAGGTTTTCCTAATGTATCTAACATTTTTTCTCTACTATTATATATTTTTGCAGCTAGTTTTTGTCCTTGAGATCCATCTAAAAATAATTTACTTATATCGAAGACTCTATCAACTTCTCTTTGATTTTCTCTGTTCATTAAAACTTCAATTCTGCTAATTGCATATAAAGCTTCTTCTTGCCCTATTTCAGTTGGAACTCCACCATTAATCCATTTCATTATATTTTCTATTTCTTCAATTGTAAAATCATGATTAGGATTATTTGTATTTAAATCTTCGATTAGCATTGCTGCTCTAGTACCCAATTTATCTTGGTCTGTAATATCATCGAATGTGTTTACATCGTATGTTTCTTCAAGTTCAAGTTCATCATATTCGTTATTATCTTCAGCATCGTAAAATTCAGTTATTGCCACTGGATCGTCGTTTTTCGAATCTTTGCCACATCCTCTAAACATTCCAGCTACAGATACAACAAGAGAAATTCCAGCCGCTCCAATTAAGATATTTCTTACAGTATGTTTTCTTTTTTCTGGCTTTTGTGGCTCTTTTCCTTGTGAACTCTTACTTTTCTTTGGTGTTTTATTTTCCTGTGAACCTTTACTTTCCTTTTGTGGTTCATTTTGCTCTTTGCTTTCTTCAGTTGCAGTTTCTTCAGGTTGTTCAACATGGTAGTATTCTTCTAGATTATTTTCAACACGGTCTTTTAATTCATTCTTTTCGCCAAGTAAATTTGTTAAGATTTCTTTTGTTTCTGGTTTTGTTTCCGCCATAACTAATGATTCTAATTTTTTAATTTCCTCAACTAATAATAGGTAATCTTCATAATCATTTTTTGTTGCTTTAATTTCCGCTACAACTTCATCAAGTCTACTAGATAATTCCCATAATCTTGCTTTACCTTTTCGACTTAATAAGTCCTCACTAGATTTTAAAGTTTTCATTTCTTTAGATATTGCTCTTTTCTCTGCTTCTAATTTTTTTAGACTTTCACTTATAGTTTTTAACAATTCACTATTCATAACCATTCCCCCTTTTGTGAATATGCACATATTATACAATACTTTACACTTTTTGTCAATCTTTTATTATATTTTTTTTCAATGATTCACTAACTGGGCCAAAACTTTTCCTATGTTCATTTATAATACCATATTTTTTAATAGCTGCAATGTGTTCTTTTGTACCATATCCTTTATTATTATTAAAACCGTACATTGGGTATTCTTCGTGAAGCTTATACATTATTCTATCACGCGTGACTTTGGCGATTATGCTCGCTGCTGCAATACTTTGACTTTTCATGTCACCTTTTATAATTGATTGAAACGGAATATTTGTTTCTAATTTCATAGCATCTATTAATATATATTGGGGCTTTGTTTTAAGATCATCTATGGCTGATAGCATTGCTTCTTTTGTAGCTTCATATATATTTATTTCATCAATTCTGTCATTAGAAATTATTCCTATTCCTATACTTAAAGCATTGTCATATATTATCTTATACAATTCGTTTCGCTTTTTTTCGCTTAACTTTTTGGAATCGTTTATTTGATCATTTATATAATCTTCGGGTAATATTACCGCCGCGGCTACAACTGGTCCTGCTAAAGGCCCTCTACCTGCTTCATCGATTCCAGCTATTAATTTTATGCCTTTAGCATATAAATTATTTTCATAGTATTTCATATCATATTTATCGCACTTCATGATTCAATTATACCTTATTTTTTAAAAATAAAATATAAAAATCTGGGTATTTCATTAACCCAAATTTTTATAAACAAATTAATCGTTGTTTTCTAATTGATATTTGTTGGTATTTTGTTGTCTCATTTTTATTCTTCTATCTTCCAATGACTTTTGCATTCTTTCGTATTCTGAAACAGTTAATGGAAAACGTTTTTTTAATTCTTGTATTTCTGTATTTGTGTACTTTCTTTTATATATGGCATTATAATCCACTGGTTCACCATTTGATTCAGCTTTTCTACCAAGAGCATAAATTCCAATTGCAGTTAAAGGTTGCACACTTAATAAATGATATGGCCTTTCAAACAATACAGTATCCAATAAATCTTGAGAGTTTAAAACTATTACTTTTCTTTGCAACTCTGCTGGGTTACAGCATAAAAGTTCAGAAAATGTTTCTAGGTATTTTGTAATTTCTTCTTTTGTGTAACCATAATCTTCTAAAATTCCATGTAAATAATCTGAAACTGCACTAGCTCTTCCTATTGAACTAGGATTATTTCTATAATATCTAGCTAATTTATTTAAAACTTTTTCTGACAAACCATATAGACTATGTAAACCAGCTAATTCATCGCATATTTTTCTGTCTGCTAGCATTCCATAATAATATTTAGAATCCATTTTGTATTTCCCCCTTTTCTTAGTGTTCTGTATACTACCACATTTAAATCAATCTGTCAAATGTAATGTTTTTTATTCTCTCACTTTTAATATCATTAATTATTATATTATTTATTCTTTCGTAATTTGGTTCTCCGTTATATGGCGGAATGTTTCTTAATTTGCCAATATTTTCGTATACTTCAAACCAGTTATATTCATCATAATATATTTCTCCATATAGTTTCTTATATGTTCCTTTATAATATTTAGATAAAGTTTTTAGTATGTGTATTGCAATGTCTTCTATCGGAATTATTTCTTCTTTAATTATAGACATTGAAGCCAAGTTATAAGCAACAGTTGTGTCTTTTATTTTAGGCATTAAAACCCCAGGAGTATCAATTAAATCAATTTTTTCATTTAATTTGATTTTATTGATTGTCTTAGTAACTCCTGGTCTATTTTCTACTTGAGCAATTTTTTTATTAACAAGTTTATTTATAAGAGTACTTTTTCCAACGTTCGTAGCTCCTACAACTATAATGGTACACTTTTTCTCTAATAGTCCTTTTGCTAATCGTTTTTCATTAATTGGTCTCATTATTTTGTCAATTAATTCATAAATTTTTAAATAATTTTTACCTTTTTTAGAATCGCATGCTAAAACTTCATAGCCTTTATTCTTGTAATAGGTTATCCATTTTTCAGTTTCTTCTTTATCGCATAAATCATATTTACTCATATAAATAATTTGCGGTTTGTTTTTAAGAATGTTTGTGACATCTTCAATATATGATGAGTATGGAATTCTCGCATCCACGACATGAATGACTATGTCAATTAGATTAATTGATTCTTTTATTAGTCTTTTTGCTTTGGCCATGTGGCCTGGATACCAGTTAATCGAAGTTTTGTGAAACACCTTTTCTTCTTGCTCTTTTATTATAGAAATCACTCCCTTTCTAAAATCTTTCTTTTACTTAATGGTAATATTTTAGAATTTTTTTCATCATATAAATTCTTTGCCAATATTATTGATTCTTTTAATAATTCATCTAAATCATTTATTGGAAATTTATTATAATCTTCTTTATATAACCAATCTAGATATTTTATTTTCACAGCATTATCTGGTCGACCATATATTACTTTACCAGAATGTAGCCAATATCCAAATTCCACATTTGTAGTAAATGCAGGCATATTAGGTAAACTTCTAGGAACCCAAAACATAATAACTGTCGCTTCTGTCAGTGCTTCTCTTTCCCACATTGCTTGATCAACATAATCTGCTTTGGGTTTCCAAGATGAATATTCAGGGACATAAACAACGCCATCAAATCCTAACTCGTTTAATTTTTCACAAGCCGTAGTTCTCCAAGATTTTACTTTTCCGTCTCTTGGAGTTGGTCCGGCTATGAATATAGATTTCTTATTTTTTATTACTTTTTGATCTGAGTAATTAATAATCATTATGTCACGATTCCTTTCTTAATAAGATTAACTTAAATAATATTTTTTTACTTATAAAAAGCAAAAAGAAATCATTTAAAATGTCTTTAGTTTTATGGATTTTGTAGAAGTATTAAATAAGGCGGTATTAACTAGTTAATACTAGTATTATTAAATTCTCGATTTTGATAGGTACTCATTTATTTCAATTCCTTGTATTATAAATTATACAAGTTCAATAATATTGTCAAAAAATTTATTTTTATTTGTTTTTACTATTTTTATTTTTCCATTTTTTATTAATCTTTTTATAAAATATACGTGTAAATTATCTATTAAATATATTTCTTTCATTAATATTTCTACTAATTTAGCAACTTTAACAGGCCCTAGTAATTTGAGTTTATCAAGAATCATGTTTTCATAATAATCAATTGATACAGATTTTACTATGCCATTTTCAAATATTCTCATTTCAGAATTAGTTTTAACAAGAGTTTCCCATACATCGGAAAATTTTGATATATCATCTTCAGATAACTTGTGCTCTAGTTTAGCTAAATTTTCTAATTCTTTTGGGTTCATCAAACTGGGAGATACATAATTTTTATTATATTCGTCGCTATATGTAACGTATAATTCGCAATGCTTATTTTTAACAAAATTACAGATATATAACATAATTAAATAAGAATAAATATTATAATGACTTGTCCAAATTCTTATTTTATCTTTCCGTTTTATTGATTCATTAATAACTGATATTTCATTTTTAAAAGTATAATTGCTGTTTTCATTGCATAGTTCATCAGGTATATTTATTTTATATTTTTCAATTGTTGATAAATCTCCTACATTTAATAGTAGATTAAATAATAAAATGTTGTTATTACCTAAAGAACTATTCTTCATCGTTAAATAACAAGAGTTTCCAAATACAATTTCTAATATTTCCACAAAGTTCCTCCATAAATAATATTTTCGTATCTTTTTTATTCAACCTTTTAATTTATTTATAGTTTGCAAACATCTATCCATTTTTTATTATTAGATGCTTTTTCTAATTCATCTATACTTAAACAAACCGCGCTATCAGCACTTCCACATGCAGCATATACTTTTCTAAATCTTTTTAATGATTCGTCTAAATATACATCGACATCATCATTTATTCCAAATGGGCAAACCCCGCCTATAGGATGCCCAATTAAATTTTCAACTTGAATAGGATCTACCATTTTTGCTTTTGTTTGAAATTCTAATTTATATTTTGCGTTGTCAATTTTGGTGTCGCCTGCTGCTACAATCAATATGGGTTTCTCATCTATAATAAAACATATTGTTTTCGCAATTTCTCCTTCTTTACACTTAATTGCATCAGCAGCATCTTTCACTGTAGCGGAAGATTGGGTAAATTTCATAATATTTTTTTCTAAACCATGTTTTTTTAAATATATGTATGCTTTATTAAATGACATAATTCCTCCTTAATCAACTTGTTTCCACAACATTTTATTATTTTTAAACTCAAAACATATTAGATTTTGGTCATATAAAAATGATATATATGATTTTATTGTGCTACCTATTAATAAATATTGTATTTCATTCATTTCTAAATGATATTTGTCAAAAATTGATTTTAAAATTTCTTCAAATGTTACATTATTTTTACATATCTCATATATGTTATTAGATATTTCTTGTATTTTTTTCTTATTTAATTCTATTAAAGGCAATATATTTGTAGTTGCTTCACAGTGTGATGGAACAAATAAATTTCCATTTAATGTTTTTAGAAATTCTAGCGTGTTTAAATATTCTTGTACATTATATATGTAAAATATGTGATATTTTGAAATAGTATTTTCTCCAAATAAAGAATCTGCCAAAAAATACACATTATCACTTGTTTTAATTCCTATCATGTCATAACAATGACCTTTTAATAAAAAATATGATAATCCGTCTGGCAAATTGTCTTTTATATCAGAAGTTACAGATTCTTGAGCTACTAAAAATTTATTTTTTAAACATTTAAATGGATATCCACCATACAAAAAAGATGGTTCTAATATTGTATTTTCAATAAAAACTTTATCTATTTTGTTAGATAAAATAATGCAGTTTGTTTTCTCTTGTAATATTTTGTTCCCACCAATATGGTCTGCATGAGAATGAGTGGAAATTATACCTTTTATTATCCACCCTTGTTGTTGTATTATTTTTAAAATTTTTTTCCCTGAATCTTTGTCGTTGCCAGTATCAATTACATATACTTCTTTTTCATTAACTTTGTATATTCCTATATTAACTGCGTTACTAATGTAATAAGTTTTTTCCCCAACTTTTATTAATTCCATATTTTTCTCCTTAAATAACTAGTATTATTATACCATTCATATTTATATTTGTGAATTCATATTACAATTAGTTATTTACCAGTTTTTACTTTTATGTAATTAAATAATTATGAAAATTGTAAATTTTAATATCTGCGATAACTTTTATCTACTAATCTCAATACTTGTTCTCTTTTTTCTTGATATGATGTCAATATTTCTTTTGTGGTTTCTTTAGGATTAGTAGCTAATTGGCTTGTTGGAGAATAAAGACCTTCATCTAAAATTCTCTCTAAATCATTCATAATTGCATATTTATGAAAGTCATCAAATAGTGACTCGGATATTTGGCAAGTTCTTTTTTTTCCTACTAGTATTTTTGCAACTATATTTGGTTTAGAGTTTTTATATCCATTTCTAATTTCTTTTAATAATTCAATTAAATCTCTTGTAGTAAATCTAGTATGTGATGAAAAATACATTAAATCCTTAAACAGATCTAGCCAAGCATCTGTAACCCCATATCCTCCGCCATAAACTCTTCTGTCTACTCTCTCGATTACCTTTGGCTGTGTTTTATCTTGATTTTTGGTGCTGTTTTCTGCTAAAAGTTTGCTCAAATTTTGATCACAAATTAATGATATACTGTTTAAATCACTAATTTTATCAGAATTGCAGACTTGATTTATAACCGCTTGATAGGTTTCTAAAGATTGTAAAGCAACACCCGATGCTGTGTATGGAGTGCCTTTTAATATATCATTTAATAATTGTCTAATTCTTTTTAGTGTAAAATAATAATGATGATTTACTGTATTTGAAAAATATACATAATGATCAGATGGTGAATCAAAACTACATGTCTTCAAATTATAATAGTCATAACTATTATGTCCTTGAAAACGATAAAACTCCTTTTCTCCGCTTCTTACAAGTTCTTTTGAAATTTCTGAATATGTTGTCATTTTTTCCCCCTTTTATTAAATCTTATATAATTTATATTTTTTTGATTATTACATGTTCTAATGTTTTGGCTTACTTAACAAAGCTTTTTGAAAGTAACTATAACTAAGTTTCATATTTATGTCTCTATATTCTGACGAATCACAATAGTACATCTCATCGTCTTCATCAGCGAAAACATGCTCTGTAAAATGGCGTTTAAAGTTATCTAAAAATTCTATTACTTGTGGTCGATCTAATGTTCCTAATTGGTACTGCTTTGATAAATAGTTTATATACACTTCCACTAGGTAGTCTGATAGATAGTTAAAGATATTTATTATGTTTCTATCAATTTTTTTATAATATCCTATTTTGTCAAATAATATTTTGAATTTTTCAGTAGATATAGTTGTTGAATTATTTGACAAAAATCTATAAATACTTTCTGAATCATTTAAACCATACATTACTTGCATTAAGTCTTGCGTAAGCATTAATTCTATTTTTTGTGCAAGATTAGCGCCTACATGATAGAATATAGGTGAATGAAAATATCTATATGCCAAAAGATCTGTGTACCCTTCATCTAACATTAACCCTTCTTTTATGCCTTTACTTGCCTGAAAAAAGCCGCAACCAAGTTCTCTTTGAGATACTCGGTATGAACTCATAGCATGAAATAACTCGTGATATATATCCGGATGACTTTGATCAACAACTTTTATTTTATGAGTTTTAATATCATAATAACCAGTTATCCTAAAAACAAAGGACGAGATAAAAGGTAATGGTTCAATTCTTAATGTTCCTAATTTTGCATCAAGATCTCTAAATATGAACACATCTTTAGTCTGACTTAAAAAATAAGCAACTGCTTCCAAACTATCTTCACCTATTGTTGGCATATATTGACTTATAACTGACCTTTGTTCCGTTTTTCCTTTTTTTATATCAGATAGCAAATTTTCTAAAAATATTTTACATGCTTTTCTATCTATTTCATGTTCACACAATGTTTCCATTTTTACTCCCCTTTTATCGGGTCCATATTATATCATATATTATTAAAAAAAGAAAGTGTAAATTTATAATTTATTTACACTTTTAAGCCAATCTACTGTATCTTTAATTGTACTTGTGAATTCTCTAGGATAAAAATTTAATTCTTTTTTGGCTTTTAAATTGGAAAAATTAGAATTCGTTTTTAATGTATATAATGAATATTTAGTAAAAAGCGGAGTCTTCCTCATTAAATTATAATAAAATTCACAAAATGGAACTCCGAATAAAGCTAAAGAAAATGGAATAATCTTAACTTTTTTTAAATTTACATAGTCACATACAATATCACATAGTTCTTTAATAGACGCATATCTATTTGCGACTATGTAACATTCGCCATTTTTTCCTTTGTCAATCGCATTTATAATTGCTTCGCTCACATCTCTTACATCTACAAAATTGTATCCCCCCTCGACTATATAATGTAATGACCCGTTAGCAACTTTCATAATTAAATTTGTTAGGTGAGTATTGCTATAGTCATTTGGGCCAATAATACCAGATGGGTGTAATACTACAACATTTAAATTTTGATTTTTGGACATGTTTAATAATTTTTTTAATGCTTCAGATTTGCTTTTTGCATAAAATCCTTTTACTTCATTAGGATTAAACTTATCAGTTTCTATAATTATGCTGTTATCTTTAGGTTCTTTGATTGCATGAACTGTACTAATATAAATAAGTTTAGCATTTTTTTCTATGCATTTTTTTGCAATATTTATTGTACCATTAACGTTCACATCAAAAACATTTTTATCATATTTATTTTTAATATAAACAACAGCTGCACAATGAATACAAACAATCTTATCACCTGAAACATCGAATATTTTTTCAAGACTATTTACATCGGTTACATCTCCTAAATATATACTGCAGTTTAAACCATTTAGTGAGTCTACATTGCTATCGCTTCTTACCAATGCCCTTATTTCGTCATCCGCGCCAAGTTTAATATTTCTGATTATATTATTTCCTAAAAAACCATTTGCTCCTGTTATTATATAAACCTTTTTCATTTATACACCTACCATACATATTATAGCAAAAAAAGAAAATTAAGGAAACTCCTTAACTTTCAACATTTAACAAACTATATATAAAATTTAATGCTTCATCTTGACTTAAACCATCGTGACCTTTAAGTGGTTCATAATGTAAGAAGACTTCAATATCATTATATTTATCAATATTTTTTAAATTTTCTAATTTTTGTAAAAATGGAACTAATTGCATTTTATTATCAACATTTGAGTAAACATTAACGTGAAGATAAATTTTAGGGACATAATTATTTTTAATAAATGCATCCACTACATTAAATCTTTCTGGATATTTTAAAGCCATAGAAATATTATCAAAGCAAAACTCAACAACATTATCAACTGCTTGAACAAAAGCCCAATTAGTTACATCCAATTGAGCATTATCAGCAACGACACGTGATCCTTTCAAATAAATTCCCATTATTATAGATAAATATCCGCCGGCCGAAGTACCATATATTATTGTGTTTTCAAGATTAATATTCATTTTGTTAATAATAGTTTTCAGTATTAAACTACTATTTTCCAAATAATAATTATCATTTTTTCCTATTCCCCAACCAATAGCCAAATCAGCTACATATAAGGTTGGATCCATTACAAATATTGAAGAAGTTTTTAAATTACTTGCCCAACTGTGTCTTTGAAAAACAGGAACCTTCACATTACCGCCAGCAACTGCCCCATTATTAAAAACAATAAGTTTTTTATTATTTGACTTATAATTAATTAAATATTCATATTTGACATTATCTTTATTAACAGATAAAACATAAATGTCATCATTTTTAATAGTGTAACTTTCAAGTTCAGAATAATCAATAGAAATAACTGGATAAGGAAGAACTTGCATTTTAGATTTTAAACTATTTGAATTTATTGCTGATTCAATAACAGAAAGGGTACTTTCTAGTTCAATATTAACATCAAATTCATTACTAACATTAATAATTTTTTTATTGCCAAAATTCAAAACATAATCATACATTACATTTGCCAGTTCATTTTCATCATAATTGATAATATTACCACAGTTATATTTATGAACTAATTCCATAGCAATACCTACATCAGTGGATATAATAGGAGTATTTAAAATTACACTTTCAGCTAATGCTAAACTAAAGCCTTCACTAAAAGATGTTAAAACACTAGCAACACTATTTTTAACATAAGGATAAGGATTATTTTTAAAACCTAATATTTTAACATTATCGCCCAACAAATTATCATCAATATAATTTTGTAATAGTTCTCTGTTTTCACCATCACCTAATAAATACACATTAAAATTACTAGTTTTTTTCTTAAGCAATTTACAAGCTTTTAATAGCAAAATCTGATTCTTATTTTCATCTAGTCTACCTAAAGTAACAAAAGATGCTTTATCAAAACCGGTAACATTTTCATCACTTAATTGAAGGATTTTTTGAACATCTACTGAATTTGGTATTTTAACTACATTTTCATGAATTCCAAATAAATTAAACAATGCCTTTTTGACAGACTCTGAAATAACTACAATATTGTCAAACTCTTTAAATACATTCTTTTGCATTTCAAATTCTTGTTTAATAATATTGTATTCTTTAGAATTAACATCAACTTTATTGTAGTCCAGTTCACTTAAGTCACCTCTTATCCAAACAATTTTAGGTGTGTTTTTAATATATGATGCAAAATAAGACGGTGCGTTATGGTTGCAGGCAATAACACAATCATACTTATTTTTAATAAGTCGATTAAATTTGTTTGGATTAGCTAACAAATAGTAATAATAATCCAAAGCTTTTTTCTCATTAAAGTTTTTACTTGTATAATCTATTAAAGAATCTAATATATTAATTTTATTATTTAATATATTAGTTTCAGACTTTTTAAATAAAGGTAGTACATCAATCATATATTCATTAGTATTAATTCTATTAATAATATCAGCCAAAGATTTTTCAGTTCCATAGCCATATGACATACTCCATGTTATAAATAATAATCTTTTCATATTACCTTGTATAATCAATCTTATAGAAATTATTAATTAATTCTATAGTTGATTAATCCTTTCTATATAGTATTTTTG
>CALVQQ010000015.1 GCA_944358255.1 uncultured Bacilli bacterium
TTTCTTTTTAAATCTCTTTCTTTTATTGTTTGTCTTTTATCATATAGTTTTTTTCCCTTTGCTAAACCTAAAAGTATTTTTGCTTTTCCTTTTTTAAAGTATAGTTTTAATGGAACTAATGTGTATTTGTTTAATGTTATTTCTTTTTCTAATTTTTTTATTTCACTTTTGTGGAGTAATAGTTTTCTTTCTCGAGTTTCTTCATGATTAAAAATGTTTCCTTCTTCATATTTGGCTATAAACATGTTTATTAGAAATACTTCACCATTTTTTATTCTTCCGTATGAATCATTGAAGTTTGCTGAACCTTTTCTTATGCTTTTTATTTCTGTTCCTTTTAATTCTATTCCACATTCGTATTCGTCTATTATTATATAGTTGTATTTTGCTTTTCTATTGATTATTTCCATTTTTCACCTTTTTTACTAATGTAAAATCAACTGTTCTTTGTTCTTTACTTGCACCTATACATTCTACTTTTACTTTATCTCCTAAACGAAATGCAATTTGTTTCTTTTTGCCTACATATGCCATTAAATCTTCCCTAAATGTATAATAATCTTCTAATGTTTCTAGTTTTACTAAACCACTTATTAGATTATCTGTTTCTACGAAGAAACCGTTTTTTAACATTCCGTCTATTACTGCATCGTATTCTTCTCCTATGTGTTCTTCCATGTATTCTGCTATTTTCATGTTATCTACTTCATGTTCACAGTTGTCTGCTGTTCTTTCTGTTTCTGAGATGTGTTCTGTGATATAAGGTAGTGTTCGTCTTAGTGTTTCGTTAAATGTATTATCACTTTTTTTGAATATTGTTTCTCCTATTATGTAGTGTAATTCTAAGTCACTAAATCTTCTTATTGGTGAAGTAAAGTGTGTGTAATCTGTACTTGCTATTCCAAAATGCCCTATGTTTGTTGTATCATATACTGCCTTTTGCATGCATCTTAGTAGGTGCTTATTTAATATTTCGTATGCAGGGTTTTTTTCTAGTTGACTTAAGATATTTTGTATATCTTTAGGTCTTATATTATTGTAATCTATTTTTCCAATTATATTGCAACCAAGTATGTTTGCAAATTCTAAAAATTCCTTTATTTTTTTAGGTGCAGGCGTTCCGTGAACTCTGTAAATTGATGGAACGTTATGCTCGGTCATTGTTCTACTTACACTTTCGTTTGCTACAACCATGAAGTTTTCAATTAGTTCTTCGGCTAAATCTTGAACTCTTTTTTTGATGTCTATTACTTTCCCATTTTCGTCCACTACTAACTTTACTTCACTTGATATAAAATCTATTTCTCCGCGGCGCGTTTTGTTCGCTTTTAATATTTTTGATAATTCATGCATTTGTAGTAATGTTTTTTCATATGGTTTATATTCTTCTTCACAATTCCCTTTTAGTACTTTATTAACACTTTCATAAGTCATTTTCTTTCTAGATTTTATTATACTTCTAAATAGGTCTTTGTGTACTACATTGCCTTCTTTATCTATTTCCATTTCTATGCTCATTGCGCATCTGTCAACGTTTGGATTTAGTGAACATATTCCGTTTGATAGTTCAATAGGTAGCATAGGTATTACTCTGTCAGCTAAATATACTGAATTTCCTCTTTCTAATGCTTCTTTTTTTAAAGCACTTCCTTCTTTTACATAGTAACTAACATCTGCAATATGAACTCCTAATAAATAGTTGCCGTTTGGTAATTTTTCTAAACTTATTGCATCATCTATGTCTTTAGTGTCACTACCATCTATAGTAAATATTTCTTTGTCTCTTAGATTTCTTCTTCCTTCAAAGTCTTTTGGTAATACTGTTTTTGGCATTAACTTAGCTTCTTGTAACGTTTCTTCACTAAATTCAAATGGGATATCAAATTCTGCAACAATTTTTAATATGTCAATGTCTGGACTGTTCTTGTGCCCAACTCTTGATTTTACTCTTGCATATATTGTGTTTCCCATTTCACTGACTACTTCTAATTTAACTATTTCTCCATCAAGTAATCCAACTTCTTCTCCGCTTTCTAAAACTACTTTAAACGGCAAATCACTTAACATTTTTAATGAGTAGTTTCCATCATTATCCACTAATACTTCAGCCAAAGCTCCGCCTAAACTTCTAGTTAAAACTCTTTTTACTTTTCCCTCGAATAAATCTTTTCTATCTTTCGTTACCTCACATATTACTGTATCTCCATCAGTTGCACCTTTAAGATTTTGTTTGTTTATAAATAAATCTCTTTCTGGAAGTAGAACATAACCGTTCCCTGATTTTGTTATTTCTATTTTACCTTTTTTGTATTTGCTTCTTTCAAAAGGCATGTAGCAATTGTTTCTTCTTGATACTATTTCGCCTTCTTTTAGTAATTCGTCTATTGAACTTAAAACTTCTTCTAGGTCTTCTCGTGAATAGTCATCTTTTATGGTTCTCATTATTTTCATAGCATCAATACTTTTCTGTGAATTTTTAATTACCTGTAAAACTTTCTCTTTCAATTTACACCACCTGATTATATAATATCATAAATTGACATTTTTAAAAATAAATGTGTAAAAAAAAGACAGTTTTTATACTACTATCTTTTAATTATTTCTTCATTTAGTAATTTTGCTGTTAGTCCAGGATTAAATTTTCCCTGTGATGCTTTTAAAACTTGGCCTACTAAATAACCCATTATGTTTGTTTTTCCATTTTTGTAATCATTTACTGCTTCAGTGTTATCGTCTAATACTTTTTGTATTAAATCTATTATTTCTGCTTCGTTGCTATTTTGTACAAAACCTTTTTCTTTTACTATTTCTTCTGGACTTTTGTTTTCTTCAAGTACCAATGTAAATACTTCTTTTGCTTGTTGTGAAGATATTTTTCCTGTTTTTACATTAGTGCATATTTCTGTTAGCATTTCGGGTGTCATGTATATATCTTTGATTTTTATATCATTTTTATTTAAATAACCTAATAATCTTGTAGTTATCCAATTTGATGCTTCTTTTGGTTCACAGTTTAGTTTTATGCATTTTTCAAAATAATCTGAAATGTCTTTTTCTTTTACTATTGTTTCAGCATCTTTTGTATTTATGTTGTATTCTTTTATGTATTTTTCTTTTCTTTCGTTTGGTAATTCTGGTATTAACATGCGTATTTCGTCTAGCCATTCTTGTCTTACTTTGAATTTTGGTATATTTGGTTCGATAAAATATTTGTAGTCTATTGCATCTACTTTGCTTCTCATATATACAGTTTCTTGTTTTTCGTCATCCCATCTTCTTGTTTGTTGTTCCATTTCGTCATATGTTCCGTTTTCTTTTGCTTCAATTTGTCTTTTTATTTCATAATTTATTGCATCTTTTACTGCTGAAAATGAATTTACGTTTTTTATTTCTATCTTTGTTCCCCAGTTTTCTTCTTTTGTTTCATCTAGGTTCTCGTCCATTATGCTTACATTTACATCGCATCTTATTTGGCCTTTTTTTGAGTCGCCTTCACTTATATTTGTATATTGATATATACTTCTCATTGTTTCTAAAAATGATACTGCTTCTTCTGCATTTTTAAAGTCTGGATAAGTTACTAGTTCTAAAAGTGGGACTCCAGCACGATTATAGTCTATTGTAGATGTACTGTCTTTATGGTCTAAACTTGCTGCATCTTCTTCTAAATGTATGTTATTTATTCTAACTCTTTTTTGTTCTTCATTTACATAATAGTCTAGATAACCGTATATTCCTACTGGTGCTGGTTTTGTTTCTTGTGTTATTTGATAACCTTTTGGTAAATCTGGATAGTAATAATTTTTTCTTTCAAAATATATGTATTCTGGTTGTTTACAGTTTAATATTATACTAGCCATTAATGCTTTTTTTACGGCTTCTTTGTTTACTACTGGTAATGTTCCAGGAAATGCCATGTCAACTGGTCTTACATTTTCGTTTGGTGTCGTACTATAACTGTTTTTAGCACTTGAAAATGCTTTTGTGTTCGTTCCTGTTATTTCACAGTGCATTTCTAAACCTATAAGTGCTTTATATTTCATCGTTATTCTCCTTTGCTATTTGATTTTTGTAATTCATTTTGTTTTCAAGTTGATATGCTATGTTAAGTACTTTTTCATCTTCATAGCAATTTCCTGTTATATTAACTCCTACTGGTAAATTATTTATAAATCCGTTTGGTATTGTTATTGATGGAAATCCGCCAAAATTTCCAACTTGTAAATGTTCTTCTAGTGCTTTTGTATTTTCATCTATTACATCTTTTGATTCTTTAAGTAGTGGTGCTGGCCCTGTTCCGACTGGTAAAATAATTGCATCGTATTTTTGAAATGCTTTTTTCCATTCGTCTACTAGTAATCTTCTTACTCTTTGTGCATTAAAGAAATATCTGTCTTTGTTTTCTTTTTGTAATACGTATGAGCCTATTACAAAACGTCTTTTTATTAGTGGTGAAAAGTTTTTAGTCCTGTAGTTTTTTATCATTTCTACATAATTTTTTCCTTCTTCTCTTGGGCCAAAAATTATTCCAGTTAGATTAGACATGTTCGATGTTGCTTCAGCACATGATATGACAACGTAAGTTGAGGCAATTGCATTTAATAGTTTTTCATCGATGCTGATTTCTTCAACTTCTATTCCTAATTCTTTACATATGCTTAGTGTATTTTTAAAATTTTCTAAATGTTTTTTTAATGTTTCATCTGCGTTTTTATAATATTCTATATTACATAATTCTTTTATATACGCTAGTTTTTTCCCTTTTGCGTTTTCATAAAGTGATTTTGTTAAGTCAATCTTACTTGAATCCCAAGTTGTCATGTCATTTTTATCTTTGCCTTTCATTGCATTTACTACTATTGCTGCATCTTCTACATTTCTCGTTAATACTCCACAGTGGTCTAGGCTACTTGCAAAAGGAAATAATCCATATCTAGATATCATTCCATATGTTGGTTTATATCCTACTATTCCACAGTAAGCCGCTGGTTTCCTAATTGAGTCTCCTGTATCACTTCCTGTAGCATAAGGATAAACCCCTGCAGCTACTGCACATGCTGATCCGGCAGATGATCCAGCACACATGTGTAAAGGATTCCATGGGTTTTTTACTATTCCAGTGTGGCCTGTTGTTCCTGTTCCACCCATTCCAAATTCGTCTAATACTGTTTTATTTACTATTATTGCACCTTTGTTTAATAGATTTTCTATGCTTGTTGCATTAAAAAATGGTATATAATCTCTTAATGTGTTGCTAGATCCGGTGCTTAATATTCCTTTTGTGCTATAGTTATCTTTTACACCAAATGGAATTCCGGATATTAGTTCTTCTGTCACTTCTTTTGGCTTTGCACCATCTAGTATTGTTACAAATGCATTGTATTTTTCTTGTATTTCATGACTCTTTTTGATTGATTCATCTATTAATTCTTGTGAACTAACCTTTTTTTGAACGAGATCTTTGTGTATTTCTTTTATGCTTTTGTCCATATACGACATTATCCCACCACCTTTGTAACTTCTATTTCTCTATCACTTACTTCGTCACAATTTTGTAATAATTCTTCTATTTTAATGCTTTCTTCTATTTCATCCTCTCTTAAATCTACTTCAAAGTCATCGAGACAAAATGACATCGGTTCGACTTGTTCAATGTTTGGTATTGTGTTTATTATGTCTATATTTTTATCAATTGTATCAAATTCACTTAATACCATATCACTTTCTTCCTCAGTTAAACCTATTAATAATTTATCTGCGTATTCTTCTACCATTTCTTTTGTAAATGTGCTCATGTTTCCTCCTAAATAAAAAATACTTTATTTCTTAAGTAATTAAGAGATAAGGTATTTTGATAATTTAACTAATTTTTATAACATTTATAATTACTTAATTTTTCAATAAAATTATAAAATATTAGTTTTTTTGTGTCAACTATTTGAAACTATTAATATTTTTTTAATCTTGTCATTGCTTCCATTTTTACTATAAAAGTATCCAATTACTGAAAAAGTTAGTGCTCCAATAAAATTAACAAATAAATCCTTCATTGTATCTATTAAGCCTATGTCAATATATCCACCGTATTTTTCTATCCAGTCTTCTCCGTTTACAATTAAACTTTCTATTTCTATGCTGTGAACTTTATTTAAATTGTTTTCATCAAATTTTACTGAATTTATTTTGTCTACAATGTAGTCTTTTTGCATGTCTGTGTTGAATGTCATGTCCATTCCAAATTCAAAGAATTCCCATAAAACACCTATTGTCATTGAAAAGCAAAATGAGACAATTGCAACAAATATTGGCGACAACATTATTTTTATGTTTTCATTTTTATTTAATAGTTCTATTAGCGAAAGTCCGATTGCCCCCATTATAAAACCGTTTATTGTATGTAGCATTGTGTCCCATCCTGGAATTCTTGTATAAAATGAGTTTAGTTCACCTAAAATTTCTGCACTAAATATAAATACTAATATTATTATTTCCAAATCATCTGGTATTTCTATTTTAAATTTTCTTTCTATTATAAATGGTACTAAAAATAGTAGTAATGTTAATATGCACACAAATACGTTTTCATAGTTTCCTGTTAGTATGTTTCTTATAAGTATTAAAAATACTATTCCTCTTAGTAATAAAAATATTTTTCTGGATTTTGTAATATCTTTTTTTGGCTTTTTCATAGATACTCCTTATTTTTCAAATTGTGCGTTATATAATTCGTAGTAAAAACCTTTTTGTTTTAATAAATTATTATGTGTTCCTTGTTCAATTATGTTTCCGTCTTTCATTACTAATATTAAATCTGCATTTTTTATTGTTGATAGTCTATGAGCAATTATAAAACTTGTCTTGTTTTGAGCTAATTTGTCCATTGCTTCTTGTACTAATTCTTCCGTTCTGGTATCAACGTTACTAGTTGCTTCGTCTAGTATTAAAAATGGTGCGTTGTCAATCATTCCTCTTGCTATTGTAATAAGTTGTCTTTCTCCTGCAGAAACACTGTCATCATCATTTATAATTGTATCATATCCTTTTGACATCGTCTTTATTAAGTGGTGAATACCAACTTTCTTACATACTTTTTCTATTTCGTCTTGTTTTACGTTTTTGTTATTAAATACTATATTTTCTTTAATTGTTCCGTTAAATATCCATGTGTCTTGTAAAACCATTGTAAATAATTCATGTACGTTTTCTCTTGATATTTCTTTTGTTGATACTCCGTCAATTATTATATCTCCGTCTGTTATGTCATAAAATTTCATTAGTAAGTTTACCATTGTAGTTTTTCCAGCACCTGTTGGCCCGACTATGGCTATTTTTTGTCCTGGTTTTGCTTCTGCACTGAAGTTGTAAATTGTTGGTTTATCATTTCCATCATATTTGAAGGTAATGTTTTTGAATTCTATATTTCCTTTTACTTCTTCTTTGCTTAATTTTTTTACTATGTGGCTTTCGTCATCCATTTCTTTTTCGTCTAAAAATTCAAATACTCTTTCACTTGCTGCGGCTGTACTTTGTATTGATGTCATTGCTTGAGCTATTTGAGATAATGGTGATGTAAATAGTCTAACGTATACTATGAATGCAACAATTACTCCAAACGTTATTGATCCATTTGATGTTAAGAGTGCCCCTACTATACATACGGCTACATATCCTAAGTTTCCTATAAAATGCATGATAGGCATCATTATACCAGATAAAAATTGGCCTTTTTTGTTACAGTTGTATACTTTTATATTTAGTTGGTCAAATTTGCTATTAGCATCTTTTTGTCCGTTATATGCTTTTACTACATTTATTCCTGAATATATTTCTTCAATGTGTGCATTTAAATTTCCAATTTCAATCTGTCTTTGTATAAAATATTTTTGTGATTTTATTAGTACTATGAACATTAGTATAAATCCTATGAAACTGGCAATTATTGCAGTAAATGCCATTACATAATTTGTTACAAACATCATTATTATTGTTCCTATAAATAATGTTAAGGCGCTGACTAATGTGGCTAGTGAGTTATTCATTGATTGGGCTATCATATCTATGTCGTTCGTTACTCTTGATAAAATATCTCCTATTCTATGTTTATCAAAGTATTTTAATGGTAATCTGTTTATTTTTGTACTTATGTTTCTTCTTAATTTTCTTGCAAATTTGTTGGCAACGTCAGTCATAGATATTGACTCTAAATATGTAAATGTTGCACTAAATATGTATAATACTAATAAATTTATTGTTATAATTTTTATTTGATCCCAATTAACTTTATTACTTAATACTTTTGAAATGCTATCTGGCATTGATACAAGTTTTATCATAAGTTCACTAGAATCTGTAACATTTTGCATTAAGTTTATGAATGTAATTTGGTCTTCTGAACTAACTACTATATCATCTATTGTTATTTCGTTAAATAGTGTTGCTTTGATACTATCAGGATATTTAGACATGTCATTTATATTGTTAATTAATTTTATTTTATCTTCAGTACTTATTAATGTTTCTTTATATATTGATTCATCTAATATTATATTTAATATATTATTTGATAATGTTGTTAATCCGGTTATTTGACTACCATTTTCTATAAAATTATTAAACGCTTCTTTTTCGCTTTTACTTAATTCATCGCTGCTTTTTATTTTGTTGATTGATTCACTAGAGATGTTTAAACTTATTATGTTTCCTATACTTTTGTATATGTTTTCTTCTGTCGTTTCTGTTTTAATGTGTTCTTTTAGTATTTCTAAATTACCTGTATCTATTTGCAAAGCTTCTTGGATTTCATTTGTTAGTAAAGATAGTTTATCAGGGGCTACTATAGATAATATTGAACCGAGTATTGCTAATATTAGTGAAAATGTTATTAAAAGTCTGTATCCTTTTAATTCTTTTACTAATCTTATTATTGTATTTTTGAAGTCTTTAGCTTTTTCATGACTTGAATTCATTCCTGGTCTTCCGTTCATTATAACTCACCTTCCGATAATTGTGATAAAGCTATCTGCTTGTATACTTTGCAGTTTTTTAATAGTTCTTTGTGTGTCCCCATTCCTACACATTTTCCATCTTCTAAAACTATTATTTTGTCTGCATGCATTATTGTGCCTATTCTTTGTGCGACTATTAATGTTGTTGCATTTTTTGTGTATTCTTTTAGTTCTTTTCTTAATTTTGCATCGGTTTTAAAGTCAAGCGCTGAAAATGTGTCATCAAATATGTATATCTCTGGATCTCTTGCTACTGCTCTTGCAATAGATAGTCTTTGTTTTTGTCCACCACTGATGTTTGTTCCACCTTGTGATATTTGTGTATCGTATTTTTTAGGCATTTTGTTTACAAATTCTTTTGCTTGCGCGACTTTTATTGCTTCTTTTATTTTTTCTTCTGATTTTTTGCCTTTTCCGTCTTCTCCATACGCCACATTTGATTTAATTGTTCCTTTAAATATCACTGCTTTTTGTGGCACATAGCCTATTAGGTTGTGTAGTGATTCTTGTTCGTAATCTTTAACGTTTACATCATCTACTAAAACTTCTCCTTCTGTCACATCATAAAATCTTGGAACTAAATTTATTAATGTGCTCTTGCCACTTCCTGTTAAGCCAATGAAAGCAACGGTTTCTCCTTGATTGGCAACAAAAGAAATGTTTTTTAATACGTATTCTTCTGCATTTGGGTATTTGAAGTTTACATTTTTGAATTCTACTTTTCCTTGTACGCCGTTTTTACCTATTTTTACTTTTCCGTCTTTTATTTTTATTTTTACATCTAGTACTTCGTTTATTCTAGCTGCTGATACTTCTGCTCTTGGAAGTATCATAAATATCATTGCTAACATTAAGAACGACATTATTACTTGCATAGCATATGATGAAAATACTACCATGTCACCAAATAAAGTTATTTTATCTGACATGTTGGCAGCATCTATAAATCTTGCACCTACAAAGTATATTGCTAGAGTTAGACAGTACATTATTAGATACATTACTGGTGATAAGATGCCAAATGTTTTTTGGTTAAATAATTGTAATTTTGTTAATTTGTTGTTTACATTTTCAAATTTATCTTCTTGGTATTTTTCTGCATTGAAAGCTCTTACTACTCTTATTCCGGTTAAATTTTCTCTCATTACTCCGTTTATGTTATCTGTTAATTCTTGAACTTTTTTAAATCTAGGTAATACTACTATTATAAGTATTCCTATTGTAAATAGTAATACTAATACTGCTATTCCGGTTAGTAAACTCCATTCCCAGTTTTTATTTAATATTTTTGTGACTGCCCATACAGCAGTTATAGGTGCTTTAATTAATAATTGTAATCCCATTGATATGAACATCTGAATTTGTGTTACATCGTTAGTTGTCCTAGTTATTAAACTACTTGTTTTAAATGATTTTACATCGTCCATAGACATTTCTTCTACTTTATTAAATAGACTTTTTCTTAATTCTTTTGCTAAGCCAGCAGATATAGTCGCTGCTAAATATCCTACAAGAATTGAAAAAATTAAACTTCCTAGTGCACATAAAAGCATGTAGCCACCATTAATTAATATATCTTTTATTTCTGAATTTGGTGTTTGAACTAATACTGTAATGTTTGACATGTAGTCAGGCATTTTTAAATCTAGCCAAACTTGTAATGCTATTAAAATTACACTTATAACTACCATTATCCATTCAGCTGTTTTTAATTTTTTTAATAGTTTTAACATTTTATCACTTCTTTCTTATTACTTCTATTTTTTGACATTTTAAACATAAAATAGTTAATCTTTTACCACATGTTGGACATTTTGCATGTTTTATGCCTCGCTTATATGGTAATGGTAATTTTAAAACTGTTTTACATTTTCTACATTTTTTATATATGCAATCATCTTTGAAATATCCGATTATTTTTCTTTTGAACTTTAAATATTTATTATTTTCTTCTTTTCTTTTTGCCTTGTTAAATGATATAAATCTATAAAACATTATCACAAATATTATTAAACCTATTATTTCTAAAATCATGCTTCTTATAAATAGGTTTATTATGTATATTATAAAGTAAATAATAAACATAAAATTGAATAGTTCATCTATTCCATTTATCTTTAATAATAGCCGTCTTATTTTTTCTTTCATATTCCATCCTCTTTATATTTCATTATAGCAAATAAAATAAAAGTTAGTTTAAATTTGTTTAATTTTCACAAAACTTTTATTCTTTTATTTCAAAATAGTTTCCACTGTCTAAATAAAGTATTCCTTTTTTTCCTTCTAACTGTTTTTTTATTTCAATGTATTTTTTAAATTCATCTATTTTGTTAAGTGTAATGTATACTGTATTTTCATCATTCATGTATAAAATGAAACGTTCTTCATCGTATGTGGTTGGACTGTATTCTATTTCACTTATTTTGGTTATGACTTCGTAATCAACTTCGCTAAGTTTTTCAATTAGTTTGTCTTTTATATCGTCAACTACAAAATTTATTAGTGTTGGTATTCCGTTTATTTGATATGTTAAATCTTCTTCTGTCTTATCTTCTAATATGTATTTTCCTGTGCTTCTTTCAACGAATAATATCTTTTTTTCTGTAACTTCTATTTCTAAAATCCCGCCCCACTTTTTATGTATTTGAACATCTTTTATAATGTCAATGGTCTTTAATTTTTTTTCTAGACTTGTTTTTGTTGTTTTTATAAATGATGGATAGTTTTCTATTCCTGAGGCTTCTATAATTAATTCATCAGATAGGTAGTATGTTCCGCTTATAATTATGTTTTTAATTGGCATTTTTAGTAGATAGTATATTCCAATAATTATGCATAGTAAAAAGAATATGAATAAGCCAAATTTTTTTATGTTAAATTTTCTTCTTTTTACTTTTTTTGTCATTTTACCTCCTATAGATTTTGTTTTATATAATCATAAATTTTTGTTGATGAATCAATTTTTGTAATATTTTTTAGTTTGTCTTTGTATTCTAAGTATGTTTTTTTGTCATCTAGAATTTCTTTTATTGTTGATTTTAATGTTTCACTATTTAATTCAGTTTGTTCAAGCATTTTTGAAACTCCTTTTTTGTCCAAATCTAGTGCATTGTAATATTGGTGATTGTTCGCTACGTATGGACTAGGTATTAGTATTGATGGTAAGTCGAGTGCGAGTATTTCACTTATAGTGGATGCACCAGCTCTTGATATTATTAAGTCAGCTTGTTTCATTAAGCCTGAAAGATTTTCTAAATATGGCATTATTTTAGTGCTTTTTGGCACTTTTAGATTTTTAAAATTCTCGTATAATTTTTTCCCGGTTATGAATAAAATTTCTTTATCTTGTTCTTCGTATGTTTGTAAAAATTCTTTTAGTTTGTCATTTACTACACTGCTTCCCATACTTCCCATGACTATTAATATTAGTTTTTTGCCTATTGTAAATCCTAACGTTGTTTTGTCTATTGGATCAATGGTTTTTGCTCGTTCAGAACATGGGTTTCCAGTATAAATTGTATTTTTATTTTTAAAGTATTTTTTTGTTTCTTCAAATGATATGAATATTGCATCAGCATATTTTGATAGGTATTTGTTTACTTTACCTGGTATATAGTTTTGTTCATGTACGTATGTTTTTACTTTTAACTTTTTAGCAGCTATTATAACTGGCAAAGTAACATACCCACCAAATGCTATTACTGCATCAGGCTTAAACTCTTTTATTATGTTTTTTGATTCTTTTATTGACTTAAAAACACATTTTATGTTCTTAAAGTCTTTTATTATGTTTTTATTTAATCCATATATTTCTAAACTTTTATACGGTATGTTTAGTGATGGAATTAAATCACTTTCCATCCTGTCTTTTGTTCCTATGTATAAGTATTCGTTATGTTTATCTTTTTTTATTGTGTCTAATACTGCTAACGCTGGATATATGTGTCCACCTGTTCCTCCAGCAGTTAATATAATTCGCATGTAATCACATCCTATTAAAATTATATCATATTGTTTTTGATTATAGTATTGTTTTAAATAAAAAAAGAACTTTTTCAGTTCTTAAACTTCGTATATTTTGCATTCTTTAGTAGATAATTTTTCAGTTAATATGTTTTTACTTATTGAAACTACTTTTATTAAACTTAGTACCAATATGTTTGTAAATATATATTTATAGTTAAATAGTATTCCATTAAATATATAATTTATCAATGTGATATTTGAAGACATTGTTGGATATAAGTAATAACAAATTATATCAATTGTTACACTCCAAATTAATATTGAAGCTATAGATAAAGCTGTGTTTGCTTTGTTATTTTTAATTTTACTTATAAGTAAAGTTATAGCTAGAAATGTAATGCCATTTATAATTGGAAAAGTTAGTCCTAAAGATAAATTACTTCCAAATACCATGTATGCGAGCCATGTTACTATAAATACTTTTGAAATTTTTTTGTTAGAAGATCCTCCTAACATTAATAAAGAATTAATCATTTGTATACCTCTCAATCTTAAATGTGTATGTTTTACCATCTTCTACTTTGCAACTAGAAATACCCACTTGGGCATACTCATCATTTATGTAGTAATTCCAGTAATAATTGTCTCCTTCACTTATATCTAGTATTGATGTTATATATTCTCCGTATTCACTATCTACAGTAATAACATTTAAGTCTTCAATATCTTTAATTGCTTCAGATAAATATTTTTCGTTTGTGCTAATTTCTTGATTGTATATTTCTTTTGCTTCTTTGTCATAAACATTTATGTTTATACTAATCATATTTTCATCTACTTTATCTGTTTTGTTACATGCACTGATGAATATTAGCATTGCAAATAAGAATATTACTTTGAATTTTCTCATGTTTACCACCTTTCGTTTTTTATTATATCATATTTTTAATGCTGTGCATTATTATTTTATATTTCATCAGTAAAATTGTTGTTTGTTTTGTAAAAGTTGTTTTCGTTTACTATTATACTCGATATGTTTAAAAGCATATTTGCTATTGAACTTGCATTTTTTATTGTTTCTATAACTACATTGTATGAGTCTATTATCTTTGTTTCTTTTGAATTTTCAAAGTTGTTTGATTTTACATTATAGATTGTATTGTAATTTTTTTCTCTTATTTTGTTTTCTATTGTTTCGCTATTTAACCCCACACTTTCTATTAGTATTTCAAATGGCTTAGTTAGTGTTTGTTTTATTATTTTGTCTCCTTCGTTGTTTTCTTCTAGTTTGTCACTTATTTTTAATAATGTTATCCCACCTCCTATTAATGCTCCTCCATTTAATGTGTTAATTGCACATAAGGCATCGTCAAATCTCATTTTCTTTTCTCTGATTTCTATTTCTGTTAAGCCTCCTACGTAAATAATTGCTTTTCCATTTTTTAGTTTGTTAATTCTATTTTGCATAAATTCTTTATTAAAATCGTTTTTTATATTTTTGGATGTTTCTATGATGCTTTTAATGTATGATTTATTACATTTTTCACTTATTATTTTTATGTCGGTTTCATTTATAATTAGTTCTTTGCATGTTCCTAAATTTTCTACTTCTATTTTGTTTTGATATTGTACTATTTTTGCTTTTGTTAATACTTCTATATCTTTTAATATCATTATTTGATTGCTTCCATATTCTGGAGTTAAGCATAATATTATCTTGGTTTTATTTTCGTTATTCATAGATAGTACGTTATTTATGAATTCTTCACTGTATTCTTTCGCTATTATTAGTAAGGGGCTGTTGTCTTTTAATATGTAATTAATTATTTCTTCTATTTCATATAAGGTTTCTATTTTTTTGTTAATTATTAGTATATATGGATTATCGTATTTTATTTCATTTTTGTTTTCAAGAAAATAAGGTGATGGTAATATTGAGTCAAAGTAGTACCCGTTAACTTCTTCTATTGTGTCTATTTCTTCTGTTCCTTCTTTTATTTCTATTAAATCGTATTTTGTTTTTAAATTTGATAGAATTTTTCCTATATTCTCATCATTACTTGATATTGTTGCTACATGTTCTAGTGTATCTTTATTTATTTTTATTTTTTCTTTTTTTAGCATTTCTAATACTTTTGATATGCTTTTTTCTATTTGTTTTTTTAATATGTATCCGTTCATTCCTTTTTCTAATTCTTTTAGTCCTAATTTGTATATTTGTTCTAATAGTACAAGGGTAGTTGTGGTTCCATCTCCTACTTTTTCATTTGTCTTTATTGCTGAAGATTTTATAATAGATAAAATGGTGTTTATAGTAATGTCTTCACTTTCTATATTTTCAGCAATTGTAGCTCCGTCATTTGTTATGTATGGCGTATAGTTTGAACTATTTATTATTGTGTCACATCCTAATGGGCCTAAGGTATTTTTGACTGTACCGCATATTAAATCTACTGCTTGTGTTGTTTTTTCTCTTAACTCGTCTCCTTTAATTACTTTTTTCATTTTCTTCTCTCATTTCTAGAATGTATTTCCAATATTTTTTTGGCATTGGATTCATTTGTAATTTTTTGTTTTGTCTTTCGTTTATTCCGATTGTTTTAAAGAAACTAAACCATAGGTTTTCTATGTTGTCTTCGTCTTCATCTAAAATTATTTTGTCTTTTATAAAGTCTTTTTCTTCAATTATGTAAAAATCATTTTTTTGATATATGCTATATATATTTCTTTTTGTGTCTTTAATTACCCATTTTTCTTTTTTTAGTCTTTGTTTGAAGTGTAAACTCAGTAAAAATAGAATGTTGTTTGTTGGACTAATCTCTGCGTATAATATGTTGTTTTTTAATAGTTTAAATCTTGTGAATCCTTTGAATTTGTGAGTTTCTCTTGTTACATATTTTGATATTTTTGTTGATAAGTATACGCATTTTAAATTTATCATTTTAAATATTTCGTTTTTGTATTTTAAACTGTTTAGTGTAAAGTAATATATTATTAGTTCTTTATCATTGTTTTCTGATAAATATACGTTAAATATTGTTTTGATTATTTCTTTTGTTAAATTATGTATTAATAAATTTACTGTTTTTTTGTCTATGTCATATGATATAACTTTGTCAAATAGATTATATTTGTATTTGTTTTCTTCTATAATGATTGTTGGCCTTTTGTTATCTTTAATTAGTCTTGCAATTAGATTTATTAAATCATTGAATGTCCCGTCGTAGGTGTAAATTATTTCTTCGTTCATTCAAAAAGCCTCATTTGTTCATAAGTTGGTTTGTTTTCTTCTGCTATCAAGTTTTTTTCTATAAATTTTTTATTAAAATTTTCTCTGTCAAAGTAATATTTACCATCACATAAAATGAAATATTTTGCTCGTTTTGTTACTACTCCTATTTTTTTTAGGTCTTCATACTTTATTTTGAATTTTTGTCTACTCGATATTATTTTCTTTGCACTTTTTGGACCTATACCTGGTATTTTTAATAGTTCGGAGTAATCTACTTTATTTATTTCTTTTGGAAATTCGCACAGGTTGTTTAGTGCCCATGTGATTTTTGGATCTAGTAATAGGTTAAAGTTTTTATTTTCTTGACTTAAAAGATTTTCAGGTTTGAATCCATAAAATCTCATTAGCCAATCTGCTTGATATAATCTATGTTCTCTTTTTAACGGTGGGATGGTTAGCGATGGCAATAATGGGCTTTTGTTTACGGGAATGTAGGCAGAGTAAAATACTCTTTTTAATTTATAGTTATCGTATAATTCTTTGCTTTTGTTTATTATGTCATAGTCGCTTTCATTTGTCGCACCTATTATCATTTGTGTTGATTGGCCAGCAGGTACAAAATCTTTGCTTTTTTCTTTTTTAACTTGTTTCATTATGTTTGTCACGTCTTTTTCATGTTTGCTTGGAGCTAAAAGTTGTATACTTTGTTCTGATGGTAACTCTATATTGGCACTTAATCTGTCTACTAGGCTTCCTAGTTTTTTTATTAAAGTTGGGCTTGCTCCTGGGATTGCTTTTGCGTGAATGTAACCGTTAAAGTGGTATTTTTTTCTTAATAATTCAACTGTTTCTATCATTAATTGCATTGTGTAATCTGGATTTTTTATTACTGCTGAACTTAAGAATAACCCTTCTATGTAGTTTCTTTTGTAAAAATTGATTGTTATATAACATATTTCTTCTGGTGTAAAAATTGCACGCTTTATGTCGTTGCTTTTTCTATTTATGCAGTATTCACAGTTGTACATGCATGCATTTGTTAAAAGTATTTTTAAAAGTGATATGCATCTTCCATCACTTGAATATGAGTGGCATATGCCGTTTATTGCTGTGCTTCCAATTCCATTATTATTTTTTCTGTTACTTCCACTTGATGAACATGATGCATCATATTTGGCGCTGTCAGCTAATATTTTTAGTTTTTCCTCTAAATTCATAATAACCACCAATAATTATTTTAATATATATTTTCATTATTTCTAATTCCAATTTATGGTTATTATTATGCTAAAAAGTTTTATTTTTAAACTTTTTTAATTGTTATTTTTTATGTTTAGTATTATTCCTATCATTGTTAAACTTGTAAGTAAACTGCTTCCACCATAACTTATAAATGGTAAGGTAACACCGGTTACTGGTAATATTCCAACAACTACCATTAAGTTAAGTAATGTTTGAAATATTAGCATGAATGATAGTCCAAATGCTAAATATTTTCCAAATAAGTCCGTTTGATTTATACTTATCTTTATGCATCTATAAAATATTATGATAAATAATGCTGAAACGAGTAATACTCCCACTATTCCGAATTCTTCACATATTATTGAAAATATGAAATCTGTTTGTGGTTCTGGTAAATAAAAATGTTTTTGTCTTGAGTTTAGAAATCCAAAACCTAGTAATCCACCAGGCCCGATTGCATATAAACTTTGTATTATTTGAAATCCACTTCCTAGTGGGTCACTCCATGGATTTAAAAATGAAGTGATTCTTTTTAGTCTGTAAGGTGCGGCAATTATTAAACCTATAATTCCTACTAATCCTACTAATCCTAGTTTAATGAAGATTCCAAGTTTAGTGCCAGTTATGAATATTAATCCTATTAGTGACATTACTATTACCATTCCGGTCCCAAAATCAGGTTCTAGCATTATTAGGCCAAAAAATATTACTATTATTAGTAGCGCTGGCCATATAAATTTTTTTGTTTCTTTTTTTTCTTTATCATTTTTGGATAAAAATTTTGAAATAAAAATTACTAGGCCTATTTTTGCTAGTTCACTTGGTTGTATACCTAAGGAGCCTATTCCAAACCAACTTCTTGAACCATTTCTCTCTATACCTATTCCAGGAATGAGGACAAGCACTAATAATAAAAAGCAAACGCCCAATATAAGGTTTGCTTTTTTCTTATAAAAATTGTAATTGATTTTTGAAACAATGTTTACTACTATAATTGCTATTATGAAAAATATACTTTGATTAATGACATACTTGAAAGCATTGCCATATTTATATTCAGCCCATATGTAACTAGAACTATATATCATGATTATTCCAAAAACACTTATTAAAATTACTGCCAAAGATAATATTTTGTCTTTTTTCAAGTATAAAACCCCCTTTTAGTTTTATAACCATACTCCGTAGTAAACTGCAAACATGCCTAACATGAAACCTACTATCCAAAATAGTTTTACTATATCTCTTTCTTCCCAACCCAATTGTTCGAAATGATGATGTAAAGGTGCCATTCTAAATATTTTTTTATTAAATTTTCTTATTGATATAATTTGTATTAAACTTGATAATGTTTCTGCAATAAATACTCCACCGATTAGTGCTAAACTTAACTCGTGCTTTGAAAGTATTGCAATTGATGCTAAAGTAGCACCAAGGCCAAGAGAACCAGTATCTCCCATAAAAACTTTAGCAGGATGCGTATTATAAACTAAAAATCCTAGTAGGGATCCTACTAATATGAAACAGAAAATTGCCATTTCTTGATAACCTTCTACCCAAGATGTTCCCCATGTAATAATACCGAAACTTAAAAATGCAATAGCAGAAAGGCCTGCTGCTAAACCATCTTCTCCGTCAGAAATATTAACTGCATTTGAAGTTCCTACTAATAAAAATAATATAAATAATCCATATGTCCATTTTAAGTCAATGCTTATATTTAAAGATGTAATTTCTAAAAGTGTATCCCCACCACTTCTCATATATATGTAGAAAAATACTAGTGCTATAAAAACTTGCGCAATTAATTTTTGGATAATACTAAGTCCATCATTATTATGTTTTTTTACTTTTAAATAATCATCTATAAATCCTAACAATGAATAAGAAATAAATACAAACATAACTATTGTTAAATTATACGAAAAATTTAAACTTCCTCTTAAATACAAAAGTATCATTGTAATTACAGTTGGAATTATAAATATTAATCCACCAATTGTTGGTGTGCCTTCTTTTTGCAAATGTCTTTTTGTTATGTGCGTACTCACTACTTGACCAAATTTTATTCTTTTTAATAATGGAATCATAAAATAACCTAATATAACAGTTATAAAAAATCCAATCATTAAACCTAATATAGATTTTGCTAAAATTAACATAGAAATCTCTCCTCGTATATTAATTATACTCTTATAAGTGATAATTCCAAACTATACTTTACTTTTAAGTGTCAATTTAACATTATCTTTACAATGCTTCCTTCTTTGATTCTGGCTCCTGCAAATGGCGATGTGCTGATTACTTTGTCGCCTTGCCCAGAGTATTCTATAGTAAAACCACTTAGTGCTTTAATGGCTTCTTTTTTTGTCATATTTATTACATCTGGTACTGTTATATATTTTTGCTCGTACCATAAATATTCTCTAGGTAATCCACTTGTGTCTTCTTCTAAATCATATAAATTGATTATAGTTTTTAGAACATTTCCTGCTATAGGAGCAGCTACAGTTCCTCCGTATTGAGTTACTCCTTTTGCATTGTCTATCGCTATATAAATAACATATCCTGGATCATTTGCTGGCATAAAACCTATAAATGAAAGTACGTAGTTTCCTACCATGTATCTTCCGTCACTTCCTACTTTTTGCGCTGTTCCAGTTTTTCCTCCAACTCTATAGTTTTCTATGTATGCATTTCTTCCACTTCCGTTTGCTACAACACTTTCTAGTACGTATTTTACTAAATCGCTTGTTTCTTTACTTATAACATTCTCTTTTTTTATAGTAGGTGTGTACTCTTCAACTATTGTAGATGTTTCTGGTTCACTAATTGATTTTACTATAAATGGTTGCATCATTGTTCCACCATTAACTATTGTGGAAACTGATTGTACTTGTTGAATTGCTGTTACACTTACGCCTTGCCCAAATGCTGTTGTTGCTAATTCTAGTGGTCCTACTTTATCTAAATCAAATATTATTCCCGTGCTTTCTCCATTTAAATCTACTCCTGTTTTTTTACCAAATCCCAGCTTATCTATGTATTCAAATAGTTTTTCTTT
>CALVQQ010000016.1 GCA_944358255.1 uncultured Bacilli bacterium
GCAAAACTTTTAAAACCATTTATTTTAATCTCTTTTATATACATTTATTACACTTCCCTATGCGTGTTTGCTTAATGCTTCTTTTGCTGCATTTTGTTCAGCTTCTTTTTTACTGCTGCCTATTCCATGTCCATAAACTATACCATCAATAATAACATCTACTTCAAAAATTTTCTTATGAGCAGGACCACTTTCATTAGTAACTACATAACTAATTGTTTTTTGCTCTGTTTGCATTTGTTCTTGAAACATAGTTTTATAATCTTTCAAAAAATCAACATTATTTTCAATATATGGTACGATGAGTTCAAAAAATAATTTTTTACATTCTGAATATCCTTTTTCTAAGTATAATACTCCCATCATAGCTTCAAATACATCTGCTATTATTGTTTTATTAGGGGTCTTAACACTATTGCCAAGTCTGATATAGTCTTTTAATTTAATTTTTTTAGAATATTCAAAAAGTGCATTTTCACATACATAAAGACTGCGCATTCTACTCATTTCGCCTTCTCTATAACTAGTACACTTATATAAATAATCACTACAAAGAAGTTCTAGTACGGCATCTCCTAAAAATTCCAGTCTTTCATATGAAATCGTGTTATGTTCGTTGGCATATGATGTATGTGTAAGCGCTACAGAAATTAAACTATTTTCATCAAATTTTATCCCGTAAGAATCTAGAAGTTTCATTATATCACCTATTTAATTATAACAAATCTATGTAAAAATTGGTATAAGTAATTTATTTTTTATATTTTTTTTAGTATAATTATATTATTATGAAAAAGATATTAGTTGGGCTCATAAATTTATATCAAATAATGCCACTTAGTTCTCATACATGTTGCAGGTTCTACCCTACTTGTTCAGAGTACACTAAACAAGCAATTATAGAATATGGATCTATAAAAGGTTTATATCTTGGTTTTAAAAGAATATTAAGATGTAGACCTTTTGGAAAATATGGTATAGATTTATTACCTTTAAAGGAGAAAAGATGAAAAAAATAGTATTATTAATTTTAATGAGTTTAGCACTTACTGGTTGTTTTGAAGGAACAAATTTTAGTGATAATAAAACATATGTAACTATATATCCTATTGAATACATTGTTGATTACTTATATAGTGATTATTCAGAGATTAAAAGTATATATCCAAACGGAATAAATATAGAAGAATATACTTTAACTGAAAAGCAAAAAAATAATTATTCAAAAGGTAATAAATTTATATATAATGGTATTTCAAACGAAGTAGAATTAGCAGTGGACTTTCTAAATAAAAATAAGGATTTAGAAATAATTGACACTATGAAAAATATGAACTACAAATATGGTCTTGAAGAACTATGGTTAGATCCGTCTCATTATTTAATGATGGCGAGAAATGTAAAAGAAAGTTTAATTGATTATGAAGACAATGTTTACACAAAGGAAAAAATAGAAGAAAATTATAAAGAATTAAAAATTGCAATTTCAGAAATAGATGTAGACTTGACAATGATAGGAAAAAATGCCAGTTATCATAATATTATTGTAGCAAACGAAGTATTATCATTTTTATCAAAATACAATATTAATGTTGTATCATTAGATACAGAAAACAGCAATTATGAAAAAAACTACAAAACTGCTCTTACCCTAGCAAGTGACGAGGACATTTCTTATTTATATAAATTAAAAGGTTATGAACTTACAGATAGTTTAAATTCATTAGTCAACACTTATGATTTAGAAGTAATAGAAATTGATGATATGGTAAATTTAACTGAAGATCAAAGGAAAAATAGTGAAACTTATATAACTATAATGAATGACAATATTGATAAATTAAAAAGAGAACTTTTGAAATAAGTTCTCTTTTTTTGGCAATTAACTATGTATAAATTTTAAGGTGTTGAAATTATTAAAAATAATAGAAATTAAAGAAAATTTTTCCCCAAAAAATGGCAATAAAAAAACGTTATATGGCATAACGAATATAAAAAGAATTGACCAAAATCGTAGTACATTAGCTAACGCTTTCACCACATCGTTGGTCAATTCCGTTGACAATAATATACCATAATCAACACAAAATGTCAATCTAACATATTCTATGCAAGAAAATCCAAAATAATACACAAAACACAAATCAACCAACTAATTCGCTTTATAAAGATGCGGAGATAGAACAAAAAGTTAAAAGTATTGTTACTAGTCCTGCTATGAGAAGACAAATGCAAGTATAGATATTGATAATGTTTTAAATGACATCAATGAAAGAAATCCAGTAAGATTAAGAGATTATACACCGGATATTTTAGTTCAAACTGGTATAAAAAATTTGCCTATGTATGAAAATCTATCTCATATAAGAAAAAATATTTTAACTTCTAGAGAAGCACAGAATTTAGGTTTATCAGTTCTACCAAGTGATCATTATCACGAATTGGGTAAAGATATATATTTAAAAGCAATAGATAGTTTAGATGAACCTAGAGTGATTTTTAAACGTAATAATGGTAATGAGTATTTAATACTAACAACGATTAAAGATAATAATAACAATAATATTATTGTACCTATAGAAATCGAAACTACAACTAGAGTAAACAACATTAATATAGATACTAATAGAATAAAAACAGTATATGGGTACAATGTAAAAACTCCGGATTTAAACTCTTATATAAAACACAACTTAAATATTGCTGAATTTATTAAGATTTATGAACAAAAAAAGAACAGGGTACGGGCAATAGCACCGTAGCAAGTTCTTTTTCTGCAAATAATATATCACAATCAACGCAAAATGTCAATTCTAGTACATCTACTAGATATTCTATGCAGTTAAATCAAAATAACACACAAAATACAAATAATTTAAATTTATTAAAAAATAAAAGAATTTAATTGTAGAGCAAATACAACTGAAAAACAATAAAATACATAATTATAATAACTGATAATATTAATATAATTTTTAAAACAAAGTATTTTCACGTTTAATATTGAGAACCTGATATGCTTTTTCAGTAGCTATTCTTCCTCGAGCAGTTCTCTTCAAATAACCCTCTTGAAGTAAAAATGGTTCAATAACATCTTCTATATTAGTGCTTTCTTCACCAATTGTTGAAGCAATACTATCTATTCCAACAGGTCCACCATTAAACTTATTAATAATACTACTCAAATATTCCAAATCAACCTTATCTAGTCCAGTATCATCCACTCCTAGCCTTTTTAAAGCTTTTAAAGTCACCTCTTCAGTAATAACACCATCACCTTCTACCAAAGCAAAGTCGGCAACTCTTTTTAATAATCTATTAGCTATTCTAGGTGTTTTTCTACTTCTCTTCGCAATTATCTCAGTAGCAGAATCTTCAATATTAACATCAAGTACACCAGCACTTCTTTTAACAATTTGTTTTAACTCATCTTCAGTATAATATTCAAGTTTACATGTAATACCAAATCTATCTCTTAAAGGACTAGACAAATCACCTGCTCTAGTAGTTGCCCCAATTAAAGTAAAAGGAGGCAAATCAATTTTTATATTACGAGTTTGGCCTTCATTACCAATAATAATATCCAATTGATAATCTTCCATAGCACTATACAAAACCTCTTCAATATATCTAGGCATCCTATGAATTTCATCGATAAACAAAACATCTCTAGGTTCAAGAGAAGAAAGAATTGCTGCTAAATCGCCCGTTTTCTCAATAGTCGGACCATTTGCAGTTTTAATATCAACTCCAAGTTCATTAGCAATAATATGAGCCAAAGTTGTTTTACCAAGTCCAGGTGGTCCATACAACAAAACATGATCCAAAGTTTTATCTCTAAGTAAAGCAGCTTTAACAAAAACTTTAACATTTTCTTTTACTTCAGTTTGACCAATATATTCATCGAAATTTATCGGACGAATAGATTTATCATAGTTATCAGTTACTTGTTCTTCATAATCCAATATTTTATCCATAAAACCTCCTATTTTAACAATAATTTAAGTGCTTGTTTGACTTGTTCTTCAATAGATAAAGAACTATCTACATCTTTTATAATACGTTTTATATCATTATTTTTATAACCTAAACTCATAAGAACACTTATAAGTTCTTCATTAGTATCAGGCTCATCAGATTTACTCACTAACTTACCCTTTAAATCCAAAATAATCTGTTTAGCAAGTTTTTCACCAACTTTAGGAAACTTTTTCAAATAAAGCAAATTTTCCCTATCAATCGCATCAACAACACCACTTACAGTTCCAGTAGCAAGTATTGGTAAAGCAACCTTTGGCCCTAAACCCTTAACACCAATCAGTTTCAAAAACAATTCTCTTTCTTCCAAAGTTTTAAAACCATAAAGACTATTTTCATCTTCCCTAATATAATTGTACAAATAAATTTTTTCCACTTCATTTTCCTTAAAAACATAAGGATTAGGTGTAAAAACTTTATACCCAATACCATTATTACAAATTACCACATAATTGGGTTCCAAAACAGCTATTGTTCCTTCAATAAAATCATACATTTCTATTCACTTCCTAATATATTATATCAAACAATAGTATGTATCACAACAAACTTTACACATATTTTTAAATTGGTAACAACAACCTAAGTACAAATTTCCACATTGGTAAATTATTACTAATATTAAGTCTTGGTATTTTATAATTATTATCAGTTAATCTAGCTTTTCTATGCTCTTTCCCGGGGCCAAAAGTAAAAGCCATTTCATAACCACTATCTTTTAACGCACGGATATATTCCGAATCATATTCACCATAGGGATAAGCAAGATACTTAGTATCAATAATGCTTTTCATTTTATCACTATCACTTTTAACTACTTCATAGTTTTTCATTTCACGATTATGCAAATTAAAAGTATGTGAAGCAAACTCAATATTTGAGTATTCCTTTTTAATTTTTAAAATATCTTTTATATTCATATAGTTTGTGTTTTCTTTGTCATAATTTACACCTAAATAAAAAACAACGGCATTAAAATCATATTTTTTCAATAATTCAAAAGCATACTTATAATTATTATAGTAGCCATCATCAAATGTTATTAAAACCGCTCGGTTAGGTTTATCACATTTACCATTTTTCCAACATAAGAATTGATCAAGAGTAAGAGTTTTATATCCTAGTTTCTTTAACAATTTTAATTGACGTTCAAATTTAGATACTTCAATTGTTAAATCATTATCACTTAAAAGTTCAACTGAGTGATAAGTTAAAATTGGAACCATTTTTCTGTTTTCATAATATATAATAAAAATTGAAACAAAAATCGATGCAAAAATAATTGCAAAAAAAACTAAAAGTACTTTTAATTTCATAGTAATCACCTATAACAAATTATAATGTTTTTTATACACTTTATCAAATTAAATAAAATTAAAATTAGGAATAAAATACAAAACTAATAATGCACCAATTAACAAAAAAGGTCCAAAAGGAATTTCTTTTTCATCTTGCTTGCTTAAGAAATAATAAACTAATGTCATAGAACATGAAATAACTAAAGATATAAGTGTTGGATAGAACCCTAAAGCAAGACCAATAAGCCCAAGCAATTTAACGTCTCCACCACCTAAACTTTCCCTTTTAAAAGATTTATCCCCTATTATCTTAATTAAAAACATTAATAAAAACATAACAATTCCACTTATTATTTTATAAAACATAAAATTCTTTTCAAAATAAACCAAAACTATTAAACTAATCAGTCCTAAAATAACAACTCTATCACTCACATAATAATATCTAAAATCACTTACCATTGTAACACCTAAAACACTAATAAGAACCAAGGAGATAAAAAAAGTAATAGAAAATCCATATTTTAAATAAAAAACAATAAATAAAAAACTAGTTAAAACTTCAACAATAAAAGATAAACTATCAATTTTACTCTTACAATAAGCACATTTACCATGTAAAAACAGATAAGAAAAGATGGGTATATTCATATACCATTTAATTTCCTTTTTACAACTTTCACAGTAACTATTTGGTTTAGACAAAGGAATTTTATTAGGAATTCTATAACCCATACAAGCATAAAAACTTCCTAAAATTGCTCCTAAAACTCCTATAAAAATCACTATCAAAATTTTCATAAATCCCCCTATAATAACTGATTGTACATCTGGAATATTGGTAAAATAACAGCAATCAATATAAATCCAACCATAACTGCTAAAAGTATAATTAAAATAGGCTCAATAAAAGTTTTTAATTTGTCAGATAAATTCTTTTCTTGTGTTTTGTAAAAATTACTTACTTTATCAAGCATTTCTGATATTTCTCCGGTGCTTTCTCCTGTTGTAATCATATAATAAGCAATTTCTGGTACTGCCCAATTATCTTTAAATGACAAACTCATTTTATCTCCTCTTAGTAAATTGGAAATCGTGTCATACATTATCATTTTATATATTTCGTTATTCGTAATTTTACTTAATAAGTCAATACTATCAGTTAATAAAACGTTGTTTTTATTTAAAACTGCAAATGTTTTTGCAAATAATGCCATTTCATTATATATTATCATTTTTCCTATTATAGGTAAATGCATAAAAATATATTGCATTGCTGTTTTAAAAGCTTTCACATTTGTATATAATACCTTATATAAAATAGTTATTCCAATAATACCTAAAATTAAATATGCATACTTTGCTTGCAACCATTCAGACGCTGTTAAAACAATTAATGTTAGTCCACTAATTTCAACATTTATAGAATCATATATATCTACAAAATCAGGAATAATTTCAATTAAAATAAAGCTGACTGCTATTATTGCAAAAACCAAAATTATTATTGGGTATGTCATAGCAGAAACTAAAGCATCTTTGGTCTCTTGTTTTTCATTATAATATTCGCTCATTTCATCTAAAGTGTCTTCTAACTCGCCCGTTAATTCAGCAGCTTTTACCATATTTATAAGTAAGCCAGGAAAAACGTTACCTTGCTTTTTTAAAGCCTCACTAAAACTTTCTCCCATTGTTAATTCATATGTCAAAGAGTCATATACTTTTTTATATCTTTTCTTTTTGTCCTGTTGAGCAAGTATTTTTACTGCATCTGTTAATGGAATTCCACTTTTAATGTACGTTGATAACTGGGTAAGCCAAAAAATGAGATCTCTGTTGCGCATATTTTTTTGAAAGTATCTACTTTCACCATGAACAAAATTAATCCACCAGTTTGTTTTTATCTCATAAACTTCGTATCCTTCATCAAGTAAATAAGAATGTGTATCTAACTTGGAAAAAGCACTAAAATAACCTTTAATTAATTTACCTGCAGAATTTCTCGCTAAATATTGATATGTTTGCTTTTTTTCGCTTCTTTCCGCATCTTTTCCAAATTTATCAATAAATAGTACTTCTAATTCTCTATCTCGTTTATTTCTATAATGTTTGACGATTGCTAAATTATTCCATTTTCTAACAAAGTAATTTTTTATTCTTTCTGGAATTTCTTTGATATATGTTGTTACTCTTTCAATAGTAGTTTTAAATTTTTTGCCTAAATATTCAATAAAATCTGCGATTTTTGTAACAACGTAAACTGGAAATTCATAAAAACAAAATTTAATAGTTATAGTTGAACCTTTACCAATTGCCTTTAATAGCAAATAAACTTCAATGCAAATAAATTTTAAAAAATATTTATATGTGTATTTTCCTAAAATATATAAAAATTTGCCTATATATTTGCCAACAATTAATAATCCATAACCAATGTAACTAAATAATGAAATAAGTTTTGTTATAGTAAAATCAAAAAATCTAAATAAACCCACACTAAAATACTTTAAAAGTAATGCAATTTCTAAAATTATAAATTTTAAAACTTTAAATAGATTTATAGAAATATTTTTTATAATATTATAGATGAAGTTAAAAACATTTTTAAATACTTTAGTGTTTCTCTTTTTCATTTATACTCCCTCTATTCTTATACTATTTAATTATAACATAGCATTTAAAATTAAAAAAGATTTTTTTATGATATTAAACTAATTTTACTAAACACATAAAATATTATAGGTGAATATTATGTTTTCAAGTTTAAATTTATCAAAAATTATAGGTAGTGTAAGTAAAGGTGTTTCATTAATTAACCAAGCAATACCGGTATATAAACAAGTAAAACCAATATATTCTAATGTAAAAGGCTTTTTTAATACTATAAATACAGTTAAAAAAGAAGAAATAATTGAACAAAACAGAATTAATGAACAATTTAAAAGACCAGAAACAAATTATGTAACTAAAAAGAATGGTGAATCTAGAGGTTCTTTTGATTTAGACACTCTTACATTTTTTCAATAAAAAATTAGTTGTATTTATAATTTTTTATAACATCAACTAATTCTTTAATAGATTCACTTTTATCATAGAAATCTTTATATTTAGTTAATAAATAATTATTTTTTTCAATTAACAATTCAACATTTTGATGATTTTTACCAATTAGAACTTCTTCTCTTGTATATTTTGCAGTACCAATTTTAAATTCAATCAAGTTATAGTATTTTCCATTTTCTTTTATTATCTCTTCTTCTTTAATAGAATAACCTAAATTATTCATATTAATTCTTAAAATATCATGATTATTATTAGAAATAGTAATAATTTTTTTAAACTTTTTATCAGTTCTATCTAAAATTTTAAGAATAGTATAAGTTCCCATGCCAGCAAAAACCAATGTATCTATTTCTTCTAATTTTACATTGTCTAGCCCATCACTAACTATAAATGTAATATACTTATCAGTTTTCTCGCTGCAAGCTAATTCGTATGCATTTTTAACAATATTTTCTTTAATATCAGATGCATAGCTATGAATACCTCTTTTAGCAAGCATATTACCCAACAATGCAGTATCACAGCCAACATCTAAAACAATATCATTTAAAGATATTCTATTATTTATTGCTTCTAACCTAGTCAATCAAAAAATCCTTTAATCTTTTCGCACGTGATGGATGTCTAAGTTTTCTAAGAGCTTTTGCTTCAATTTGTCTGATTCTTTCACGAGTAACGCCGAACTTTTTACCAACTTCTTCCAAAGTATGACAAGAGCCATCAAGAAGCCCAAATCTAAGTTCTAGCACCTCTTCTTCTCTTTTAGTAAGAGTTTTAAGAACATCCCTTAATTCATCTTTCAAAATCTCATAAGTCGCATATTCTTCAGGACTCATAGTTCTTTCATCTGCTAAAAAGTCTCCCAAATGAGAATCATCTTCTTCACCAATAGGAGTTTCAAGTGAAACAGGGTCTTGGCTTATCTTTCTAATTTCAACAATCTTATCTACACTAAGTCCCATTTTTTTAGCAAGTTCTTCATCACTTGGTTCCCTATTGAGTTCAAGAGTAATTTGTCTTTCAATCCTTGCCATTTTATTAATAGTTTCGACCATATGTACAGGAACTCTTATAGTTCTAGCCTGATCTGCTAAAGCACGAGTAATAGCTTGTCTAATCCACCATGTTGCATAAGTACTAAACTTATATCCTTTATCATAATCGAACTTTTCAACAGCTTTCATAAGTCCAATATTACCTTCTTGAATCAAATCAAGAAACAAAAGCCCACGTCCAACGTATCTTTTTGCAATACTTACAACAAGTCTCAAGTTAGATTCGGCAAGTAACCTTTTAGCTTCTTCATCGCCTTCAGCTACCCTCTTACTTAGATTTTGTTCTTCTTCTAAAGTAAGAAGACTAATTTTACCAATTTCTTTAAGATACATCCTAACATTATCGTTAACACTCATATCTTTTGATTCATTAGGAATATCAATTATTTCTAAATTTTCTTCTTCTAGATTTATTGTGCCTCCCTCATCATCTTCTCCTCTAATTTCAATTTGATTTTCGGTAAGGGTATTGTATAACTCATCAAGCGAGTTACTATCTAAATCTAAATCAATAGTTTTTTTAGCGATTTGCTCATAAGTTAAAAATCCATTTTCTTTACCATCTTTTACTAATTCTTGTACTCTTTCTTCAAAAGTTTTAATATTATTTACCATTCTAACACATCCTTTTTTATATTTTCTATTCTTTTAGCAATTTTAATCTTTTCCTCAATATCTAATGTTTCTTTCATTTTATTAGTTAATTTATTTATTTGTTTTTCTACTTCAAACTTTTTAATAGTTGTAAAATAGTCTTCAAGTTCTTCTTTAGAATATTCTTCACTTTGTTCAGTATTTAATACAATATCAAGGCTTTCTTTAAGCCAAGGCTTATTCATAACATATGTAATAAAATCAGCATAATCCCATCCACCATTGATCTCTTTAAAATAAACGACTTCGTTTGCAAGTTTTTTCATATCATCATTGGGTAAAAATCCAAGATTCTTTTCATATTTTCTAATAACTTCTTTATTATTAAGCATTAAATATATTATTCTAATTTCACTTTTTCTATATTTATCATTTAAAATAATCTTTTTAGGTTTAGCTATTTCTTTAGGTTTTACTTCTTTAGTTGTAAGCTTAGATTTAATGGTTTCTAGACTAATATCAAATTCACTAGATAACTCTTTAGCTTTTATCTCTTTTAAAATATCATCATCTATTTCATTAATAGAAAGTATTGCTTCGTTTATATATTTAGCAAGTTCAACTGAATCATTCAAGTTTTTATTACTTTTTAAATAATGAAGTCTATAATCAATATAATTTACTCTATTATTATAAGCTTTGTGAAAAGCATCCGCTCCATCATTCATTATAAGTTCATCAGTATCTTTATATCTATCAAAAACTATTACAGACGAGTTAATACCATTTTTAGATAACGTCTCACCAATTTGAAATGCAGCGAGTTTGCCAGGATCATCATTATCCAAATTAAGAACTACATTTACATTTAGTTTTTTAATAACTTCTAACTGATCATTAGTAAAGCTTGTCCCCATTAAAGCCACAACATTTTTAACGCCTATTGAATAAAGACGAATCACCTCCATAAATCCTTCACAAATAATTATCTCTTTCTTTCGTCTTATTTCTTCTAAAGCACTAAAATAGTTATAAAGAACATTTCCTTTTTTAAAAATAACAGTTTCCTTAGTATTAATATACTTAGGCGCATCACTATTATCATATTTTCTTCCACTATAGGCAACTACATTACCAAACAAATCTTTAATTGGAAACATAATTCTATTTAAAAACAAGTCAGCAATTTTACCATTATATTCATGAGACAAGCCGATATCAATTAGTTTCTTTGAATCATATTTTTTTACCAACATTTTACTTAAAGAATCATTTAAACTAAGTCCAATATCAAAAGTCTTAATCATATCTTCAGTAATCTTTCTACTATTCAAATATTTTCTAGCTTCTTCACCAAGTGGAGAATTTAAATTATTTTTGTAAAAATTTGTACTAAGCTTATATATATCATAAAATTCACTATATTTAGAATCTTTTTGACTACTTTTAATATCTAAATGTATTCCAACCTTATCCCCAAGTTTTTTTAAAGCATCTACAAACCCAATGTTTTCATAGTTCATTACAAAAGTGAGAACATTACCACTTGCTCCACAAGTAAAACATCTATAAATTTGTTTTTCCCTACTAACAGACATACTAGGACTATGATCATCATGAAAAGGACAAACACCAAAATAATTTTTACCTTTAGGAACTAAATCAATATAACTACTTATAACGTCAACTATGTCATTAGATTTTCTAATTTTATTTACTGTTTCACTATCTATAAGAGCCATTTTACCTCCTACACTATTATATATACTCATAAAAAAAGCAAAACTCTTTTTTATTTTTGCTTATTTTTACACTTTTTTACATTTTTACTTATTTAATCTATTAAATCTCTTAAATTCATCACTATTTTCCAAATCAGTTTCATCTAACCTTTCAAGTAATTCTCTTTGTTCTCTAGTTAATTTACTAGGCAAAACTAGATTTAAAACTATAAATAAGTCTCCCATACGTCCAGTATGAACACTTTCTATTCCTTTTCCTTTTATCTTCAAAATATCTCCCGCTTGACTACCAGCAGGAATTTTTACGTCTATTAACCCGTATAAAGTTTTAACTTCCTTTTTACATCCTAAAATTAAATCAGTTATTGTTACAGGCATTTCTATAATTATATTATTATCTTCTCTTTTATATAATGGATGACTTTCTACATTAAATTCAATATATAAGTCCCCATTCTCTCCACCATTATGCCCTGCTTCACCTTTACCAGATAATCTTATTTGTTCGCCGGTATCAATACCTGCAGGAACTTTAACAGAAATAGTTTTTCTTTTTCTAAGTTTTCCTTTACCACGGCACTCATCACAAGTAGTTTCATAAACTTTACCAGTTCCGCCACAGTTAGAACAAGTAGTTCTAGAATTAATAACACCTAAAATAGTTCTTGTCTGTTCGACAACTACACCAGCACCATTACATACAGGACAAGTTTTAACACCATGGCCACCTACACCATCACAGTTTTTACAGTTTTCAGTTACATCTATAGTAATATCTTTATTTGTACCAAATGCAGCTTCTTCAAAAGTGATATTCATTCTATATACTAAGTCATCGCCTTTTCTAGCTCTAGTTTTACTTTTCTTATTACCAAAACCACCAAAGCCAAATGATGAAAAACCACCACCGAACACTTCGTTCAATATATCATCAAAATTAAAATCACTAAAATCAAATCCACCAGAGAATCCTCCAGCACCACCTGCATTATTATTAAATGCAGAATGACCAAATTGATCATATTGACGCCTTTTTTCTTTATCACTTAAAACAGCATAAGCTTCTTGTGCTTCTTTAAACTTTTCAGCAGCATTTTCTTCTTTACTTACATCTGGATGATACTTTTTTGCTAGTTTTCTAAATGCACTTTTAATCTCATCATCTGTTGCATTCTTAGAAACTCCTAAAACCTCATAATAGTCTTTCTTCATTTATTACTCCTTTTCTAAAATATTCAAGTACTCTTCAAATATTTTAAATGCACTTTCTAAAGTTTCTTTCTTAGTAATATCAATTCCTAATTTTTTAAGAATATTAAGTGGATAATCACTTCCACCACTACTTAAAAATTTAATATACTTTTCTTTAAAACCTTCTTCTTTAATAAGTTTATCACTTATAATTAGTGAAACAATTAAACCAGTCGCGTATTTATATACATAAAAAGGTGTATAAAAATGCGGAATTCTTGCCCATTCATATTTTATTTCTTCATCAATTATAATATTTTCACCAAAATATTTTTTATTTAAATTATAATAAGTACTATTTAACTCCTCACTAGTTATACTAACACCATTATTATATTTATCATAAATGTCTCGTTCAAATTCAGCAAACATAGTTTGTCTAAATATTGTAGTTCTTATACTTTCAAGTAATTCAAAAACATATTTTTTTATTTCATTTTTATCTTTTGTATTATTAAGCATATATTTAGTTAAAAGCATTTCATTAACAGTTGATGCAATTTCTGCAAGAAATATTGGATAACTTGCATCACTATAATTATTACACTTATTTGAATAATATGAATGCATAGAATGTCCTAATTCATGAATTAAAGTATCTACACTACTATAATCATTTTCATAATTAATGCTTAAATAAGGCAATGTATCATAACTACCCCATGAATAAGCACCACTTCTTTTACCTTTTTTAGGATAAACATCTACCCATCCACTTGCTATACCTTTTTTTAAGTCAGTAATATATGTTTTTCCAAGAGGTGCCAAAGCATCATAAATCATTTCTAAGCACTTATCATAACCAACTTTTTTATTTTTAACTTTTAAAGGTTCAATGTACACATCATATATATGAAAATCTTTAGATTTAAGCATCTTTTTCTTTAAAGCTATATATCTATGTAATAAAGGCAAATTTTCATTAACTACTTTTATTAATAAATCGTATAGTTCAGGTTTTATTTTATCTGAAAATAAACTTTTTTCTAAAGGACTATTAAACTTCTTAACATTTGATACAAAATAATGTTCTTTTATATCACCTAGATATAAATTAGATATTGTATTAATATGTTCTTTATAAAAATTATGCATACTCATAAAAGCACTCTTTCTAACTTTAGAAGACTTGCTTTTAATATATACTGAATAGTTAGACTGATTAAGTTCTACAACTTTACCTTTTTCATCTTTAATTGGTTCAAATTTAACATCAGCATTATTAAGAGCAGAATATGCTTCATCACATAGCCCCATTGCATTAGTAGCATTAGCAACAATCTTTTCTTCAGCCTTACTCAAAGTATGAGACTTGTATCTATAAGTTTGTTCAAGTGAAAAAGCATATTCACTTAACAAGTCATTTTCTTTAATATAGTTTTTAATAGTCTTATAGTCACATTCCATCATTTCAGGTAAAATAAAGGACAAATTATCAGAAATCTTTTCTCCCAAATTATTAACTTTTAAAGTCAAATTTTTAAACTTATCATTAGTCATATCACTATAGTAGTTTAAATAAGAATAAACATACAATTTTTCATATTTTCTATTAAGTGTTTCTTCTAATTTTAAAAATTCATATAAAGTTTTACTATTTTTAGTAATCTTCCCTTTATAACTAATAAGTTTATTAATTAATGATTCGCATTCACTAATTAATTTATCAAATTCTTTATTATTTTTAATAATTTTACTTAAATTCCAACTATTTTCCATAATTTGTCCTTTCATATTCAAAAGTTCTAGAAAATCTAGAACTTATTTTTCTTCATATTCAGCTTCTTTAACATTATCTGTTTTATCACTATTATTTTCAGTATTTTGACTAGCTTCTGCTGATTGTTTATTCATTTCTTCATAAACTCTTTGACTTAAAGCCATTGCTTTTTCAGTTAATTTATCTTTTTGAGTTTTAATTTCATCAATATTATTTCCTTCTAATGCTTTTTTAGCACTTTCAATTAACTCTTCTATTTCTTTCTTTTCATCTTCTTTAACTTTATCGCCTAAGTCTTTTAAAGCTTTTTCAGTGCTAAATATCATTTGTTCAGTTTCATTTTTAACTTCTGCTTCTTCTTTCTTTTTAGCATCTGCTTCTTTATTAGCTTCAGCTTCTTTAACCATCTTATCTATTTCATCATCACTTAAATTAGAAGAAGACGTAATAGTAATAGCCTGTTCTTTATTAGTACCTAAGTCTTTAGCTTTAACATTTACTATTCCATTTGCATCTATATCAAATGATACTTCAATTTGAGGAACACCTCTTGGTGCTGGTGGTATATTAGTAAGTTGGAATCTTCCAAGTGTTTTATTATCAGCAGCCATTGGTCTTTCACCTTGTAATACATGAATATCAACAGCAGGTTGATTATCAGCAGCAGTACTAAATACTTGACTCTTAGTAGTTGGAATTGTAGTATTTCTTGGAATTAAAACAGTCATAACGTTTCCAAGAGTTTCAATACCTAAACTAAGTGGTGTAACATCTAATAATACCAAGTCATCTACTTCACCAGTAAGAACTCCACCTTGAATAGCAGCACCCATAGCAACAACTTCATCTGGGTTAACTTCTTTACTTGGTTCTTTACCTGTTTCCTTTTTAACTAATTCTTGAACACATGGAATACGTGTTGATCCACCAACAAGTAATACTTTATCAAGCTCGCTTGATTTTAATTTAGCTTCTTTTAAAGCATCTTGAACTTGTTTTTTAGTTGATTCAACTAAATCACTAATCAATTCTTCAAATTTAGCGCGTGTTAAACTCTTTTCTAAATGTAAAGGTCCAGCACTACCTTGCGTAATAAATGGTAAGCTTATATTGGTTGTAACAGCACTAGACAAATCCTTTTTAGCTTTTTCAGCTGCGTCTTTAAGTCTTTGTAATGCCATTTTATCTTGAGATAAATCAATACCATTTTCTTTCTTAAACTCACTAACTAGGTAATCTATAATTCTCTCATCAAAATCGTCTCCACCTAGTTTATTATTACCAGCAGTTGCTAAAACTTCATAAACACCGTCACCGATTTCAAGAACACTAACATCAAATGTTCCTCCACCTAAGTCATATACAAGAATTTTTTGATTCTTATCTTGTTTATCAATACCATATGCAATAGCAGCAGCAGTTGGTTCGTTTATAATCCTTTCAACTTCAAGTCCAGCTACTTTACCAGCATCTTTAGTTGCCTGTCTTTGAGCATCATTAAAATATGCTGGAACAGTAATAACTGCTTTTGTAACTTTATCATTTAAATATGCTTCTGCATCTTTCTTAAGTTTCATAAGTATCTGGGCACTTACTTCAACTGATGATACTTCTTTACCATTTACTTTAAACTTATGGTCAGTACCAATATATCTTTTATTACTTCTTACAACATCTGAAGAAGTTATTGCTTCATTTTTAGCAACAGTTCCAACTTTTATTTCACCATTTTTATATGAAACAACACTTGGAGTTGTTCTTTCTCCTTCAGCATTTGTAATAACGTTGGCTTTACCCCCTTCTAGTACAGCTACACAACTGTTAGTTGTACCTAAATCTATTCCTATAATTTTACTCATAATTTATCAATCCTTTCTTATTTATTAACTTTAACCATCGCTGGTCTAATTACTTTATCTTTATATTTATATCCTTTTTGTAATACTTCTAGTACTACATTAGCAGGTTTAGTTTTATCTTCTTCAACAAGTACTGCTTCAGCAATAGTTGGATCAAACTCTTTACCATCTACTTCTATTTCAGTGACTTCCAACTCAGAAAGCATATTAACCAAAGAAGTATAAATCATCTTAAACCCACTTAAGAACTTACTAACTTCATCACTAAGGTCATCATCATCCATACTAATCGCACGTTCAAAATTATCAACAACTTTCAATATTTCTTTAATGATGTTCTCACCTTCATATTTAAACATGGCTTCAAGTTCTTTTTCGCGTCTATTCTGATAATTCATAAATTCAGCTTGTAAACGAAGTAATTTATCTTCAGTTTCTTTTATTTTTATATCTTTTTCATCACAATGACATTCTTTACATTCACATTCTTTTTTAGAATTATCTTCACACTTACATTTCTTAGTTTTAGTTTTTTCCATAACCTATCCTTTCTTCTCTAAGTTGTCTTTAATATACTCTAGCATTGTTACGACTTTACCGTATTCCATTCTTTTAGGTCCAATAACAGCAATAGACATATCTTCACCATTAAGTCTAATTTTAGTTTTAATTACAGTTACATTTTCATCAAGTTCACTTTCTTTGCCAATATATATCTTAACCTCATCGTCTGTACCTTCAATTTTATTCACTACTTCTTTGCTTTCAAATTTACTTACAATGTTTTTAACATCGTCGACATTAGAAAATTCCGGTTGTTTTAATATATTAGCTTTACCACGCCATTTAACAGATTCCTTACTTGCAAAATTACTGAATGCTTCATAAAACGCATTATATAAAACCTCGTAATTCTTAACATAGTTACCAATAATAGGTTTAATCTCAAATTCAAGTTTACTACTTACTTCATCAATAGGAGTTCCAACAAGCATTTTATTAAGTATTTCACTTGTTTTAGTTATTTCACCCATATCAACGCGTTCAGTCAAATTAACTTGTTTATTTTCAACAATACCTTTATCAGTAATAACTATTGCAACAACAGTTTCTTCAGTAATTGGTATAAGTTCAACCTTTTGCAAATTATTATCACTTGAAGCTTTACCAAGTACAACAGACGTGTAATTTGTAATATCACTAATAATTTCAAGACTCTTTTCAATGGCAAAATTTAAATTAAGTTCATTATTAGAAAATATAGTTTGAAGTTTTAACATATCTTCACCACTTATTTTCTTTGGTTCCATCAAATAGTCTACATAGTATCTATAACCCTTTTCAGAAGGTATACGCCCAGAAGAGATATGTTGTTTTTCCAAGTATCCTAATTCTTCCAAATTAAGCATATCATTTCTAATAGTAGCACTAGAACACTTAAACTTCTTACATAAACTTTTAGAACCAACAGGTCTAGCAGTTTTAATGTACTCTTCAACAATAGATTTCAAGATATTTTTTTGCCTATCTCCAATCATATTCTCTCTCCTTTAGCACTTATTATTTCCAAGTGCTAAATATATTATAATATTATGCATTAGCAATGTCAATATGCAAGTGCTAATTTTTTTCAAAATAAAAGTTCACACATTAGTGAACTATTTTTCATCTTTTGTTTTAATTACTTCTTTTCCTTTATAGTATCCACATTTAGTACAAGCTCTATGAGGTGCTACAGGTTCTCCGCATTGTTTACATTTAGTAACAGTAGGTGCGTCTTTTTTTAAATGTGTTCTACGTTGACGTTTTGCTGTTTTGCTTACTCTTCTAAAAGGAACAGCAAACATTTGTAAATCTAACTTCATCTTCTTTCCTCCATATCTAATAGTTCTTTTAAATCACTCAATGGTGAATCATTTTCTACTTTGTTTAATGACCACCCATCACCTTCAATTATAGTCTCTTTATCATTTTTAACTATGTGAAGGGGAACTTCCAATACAATATTTTCCCACACAATTGGAATAATATCAAGTCTATTTTGCAATATTTTATAACATTCATCATCTTCTGCATCTAAACTTAGAATTTTATTTATCTTAATATTTATAGGATATTCTATTTCTTCTAACGTTACTGAATCCTCCAGTGTCATATTTGTTTTTATTTCCATAGTTAAATCTATACTAAAATCACTTATTTTATGAATTCTACCATTTACTTTTATATCAGATAGTTTTTTTATACTTGTATTTTGTAAATCGTCCGCAGAAAAATTAACAATTCCGTCAAATTCAATAAAAGGTTTTATTCCACTAAATAAAGGATTTAAATCGATTATCAATTTTTTCACCTCAATTTTATTATACTACACTTTTATTTTTTTTCATATATTTTTGATATTATACGCACATAATTTTATTAAGAAT
>CALVQQ010000017.1 GCA_944358255.1 uncultured Bacilli bacterium
AATTCACCAAATATATAATACCAAAAATAAAACAATATTACAATTTCATAATATTGTTTATTTTTCATCTAATTTTTTACGAATTAAATTTAAAATTAAATCTTTTTCATTTATAGAATTAACTTTTGAAATTGATTTAAAGCCCGGAATCGCGTTTACTTCACAAATATAATATCCATCTTTACCAACAAGTATATCCACGCCACATATATCCAAATTTACTGCTTTTGCCGCTTGAACAGCTAAATCCTTTATTTCATCTTCTTTATCAAATTTAAGTGCTGATCCTCCTTTAGCTAAATTACTTCTAAAGTCACCACTTGAACTTTTTCTAACTGCGCAGCCAACATATTCTCCACCTAAAACGTAAGCTCTTATATCAAAGCCAAAACTTTCTTCAATAAACTTTTGAAATAATACTTTCCCCTGATACTTTAAAACTAATTCATTAAAATCATTTTCATTATCTACTAAATGTACAAAAGTTCCTTGAGAGCCATAAATCCATTTCAAAACAAACTTTTTTCCCAATAATTTTGAAACATCTTCATATTTTATATTCATTACTGTTCTTTTAGGCACTATATAAACAGTTTTAGGGGTTTTAACACAAGAATTTGCTAACATTTGATGCGTTTTCATCTTATTTCTTGCATCAATCATAGATTGAACATTATTAAAAACTTTAACACCCAAAAGTTCAAGCTGTCTAAAAAAATATATCTCATAACGTCTAGAAATTGCAATCTTAGGTAATTCAGTTACTTCAACCCCATCATATAAAAGTTTATTTTCTTCGCCGCTTATCAATGTAAATTTATGTATATTTTTTACTTCTAAATTTATTCCGTATTCTTCTTTTGCTTTCCTGACTATCTCATCAATATATCCACTTTCAATTTTTTTATTGTATGAATATTCTGAATAAAACAACCATGCATCAATTTTTTTCATCATTTTTCACCTCTTTTATGACTTTTTTAATTTTGTCATTTGGTAAAATAATCTTTGGATTTTTTTCATTAAAATCAATAATCAATAAATTAGAATTAAGGCTTTCTTTTATCAATTTACTATTATTATTTTGAAATGTTTCGCTAAGTATTTTTTTCATTTTCTTAGTATGCTTTATATCTTTAACGTCTTTTAACTTATCTGGAAATAATGCGTTAATAATATCCCTAATTATACTTTCTAAAGCTTTAGAAGATAAATGTGTCTTAATATTTCTAACTTCTACTAATTTCTTATTTAAATAGTTTACACTTATATATTTATCTGCAACATTTTTTTGAAATTCAAGATATTTTTTAAAGTCAAATTCATAATAACTTCTTTTATATATATTTTCTTCAAAATACTGGCTTTTTTGATTGATAAGTAGCATTAACCTTTGATGAGACACTTCGATATTTTCAATATCAAACTGATTAAAATTTAAGTGTAATCCACAGTTATATTCTTTATCAAAGCAAATACTTCCGTCACTAAATTCAACTATTTTCATTAAATCTCTATATATTTTAACAGATTTCTTTATACTCATTGGATCTAAAACAATTTCAAATGAATAGTCACCTAATATAGTACCATCTTTAACAAAATAACCATTTTCACCAACAAGCTTTTTTATTTTTTTTAACATAGTTCTGATAAAAGAATATCTACCACGATCAAAATTAACTGCTATTTCAATTTCAAAGCCTACGTAATTAAACTTAACTGGAGGAATTACTCTATCATAACCATAGTTAGGTTTAATTTCCAAAAGTTCATCATATCTTTCAACAAAATTAATATCTTCACTCATAATTATCTCCCCTCAATATATTTAATAACACTAATAAGACTTTTAATTGTTCTATTAAAACTCTTTTTTCTCCTCTTCATTTTTCTAAAATTTTTATTAATTTCAAACTGAAATGCATAAATATTAGTTCCTTCACTAACGCATTTTGACAAAGCATTATTAGATGCCTTATATTTTTTATCAATTAATATTTTAGTAGAAAAATTATAGTAAAATATATTATATATATTTTCTAACAAATTGCAATCATTATTTATATTTTTATTATCATTTGTACCTATTATTAAATCACTTTTAGCATCTACATATCCATGTATATCAATAAAGTATTTAATATTATTTTCTTTTATATATTGAATTAAAATATTTTTATATTCATTTTTAACATCAAAATTAGGGTCTTCCTTTGTAGGTTTATCAGTATATATTATGTGAGAATCAGTAAAATATTTTAATATTTTAACAATATTACTTGTATTATACTCATTACTTTTCACTTTGCCATCTCTAATGTGCTTATAAGCGTGTGGTGCTGAAATTAAAATATTGTTTTTTCCTTTAATAACCTTAAAATAATTATAATTACTCTTTTCATAACTATTTACTTTTTTGATTATTTTTTTATAATTATTGTTCAAATTAGTAATAAACATTGCATCACCAAAACTAAAAAATCTGTAATTATTATCAATGGCTTCTTTATAAGCATCCATAATAATTTGTTTACTAGATAATGCACTTACAAGCATAAGTAAAGTACTTTTTGGTAAATGAAAATTAGTAATTAATGCATCGACTGCTTTATATTTATATCCTGGATAAATAAATATACTAGTTTCTTCTTTTGTTTTAGTAAACTCACCATATTTGCTAATATTGCTTTCCAATGTTCTAACACTTGTAGTACCAACACAAACGATTCTTCTCTTTTCACTTTTAGCTTTATTTAATTTATTAGCAACTTCTTCAGTTATTTCATACTCTTCTGAATGCATAACATGTTTAGTAACGTCTTCTACATTTACAGGCCTAAATGTACCAAGTCCAACATGTAATGTAACATAAAGCACTTCTATTCCCTTATTCTCAATTTCTTTTAATAATTCGTTTGTAAAGTGCAACCCAGCAGTTGGTGCTGCAGCACTACCATTTATTTTAGAATAAACTGTATTGTATCTATCTTTGTCTTTAAGTTTTTCATGAATGTAAGGCGGTAATGGCATAACGCCTATTTTACTTATTATTTCTAAAAAAACGCCTTTATAATCAAATTTAATATGAGTTATTCCTTCTTCTTTTATATCTATTACTGTTCCAGTTAACTCGTCAGAAAATATTAATTTAGCTCCAATTTTTAATCTTTTTTGTTTTCTTGCCAAGCACTCATAAACATCTTTATCTATCTCTTTTAAAAGTAATATTTCAATTGATGCTTTAGTATCTGCTTTTATAGCATAAATTCTAGATGGTATAACTTTAGTGTTGTTTAAAACTAAAACGTCTCCTTTATTTAAATAATTAATTATATTAAAAAACTTCTCATGAATAATTTCACCAGTAATTTTATCCAAAACTAAAAGCTTTGAAGAACTTCTATTCTCCAAAGGACTTTGCGCGATTAAATGCTCTGGTAAAAAATAATCAAAATCACTTGTTTTCATTTTTAACTCCTTTAAAAAACAAAGTTATTATACTTTGCTTTCTAACATATGTAAAGATTTATTTTATACTATTATAAGTACTTCTGATATCCTCTTCAGATTGTAAACCAACTTGTTCTGCAACAATTTTTCCATTTTTAACATAGACAAGTTTAGGAATACTCATTACTTTATATTCATTTGCTATATTTGGAAATTTATCAACGTTTACTTTTATAACACTTATGTCAGTCATATCTTCTAAAATTGGACTTAACATAGTGCAAGGTCCACACCAATCAGCATAAAAATCTATTAAATGCGTTCCTTCTTTGATTAATTCGTTTAAATTTTCTTTTTCTAAATATATCATTTACTCCTCCTTATATTTTTCTATTAAACTATCTACTCCACTAAAAGTCAACTTATTACTTTCTTTTAATTTTAAAATGGTGTTTGAATCAACTACTTTATGCTCCATCATGATATCAAGTGCAGCATAATTAAATTCATCTATATTTTCTTCGTTATAGTCATCTTTCAAATTATATATTTCTTCTATTGTACCAGTAGTTTCACTAACAATATTAGTTAAAACCAATGAATGATTTAAAATAAAAGTTGCAACTTTTGAACTATATATTGTATTCATAAAAAGAAATGGCTGACTAAGAATAAAAATTAAAATAAATATTAATACGTATGCTTCCACAAAACCAACTATAGCGCCAAGTAGTTTAGAAATCATTCCAAGAATAATTGTTGCATTAAATACTTTTTCAATAAATCCAGACACTTTAATTAAAATACCTAGTGCTAGAGATAAAATTGCAACGGCTATTAAAAAAGCTAAAAACTCATAAAGCAGTATATTGATAACAACAGCTCCATTTAAAATATCAAAAAATGGCAAATAAGTATACAATATCGTTGCTAGTGGATTTTTTAAATAAAATGCAAGTATGAAAACTATTATAGTTCCGACAAGAGTAACTGTACTTTTAATCACGCCACTTTTAAGTCCACCAAGTATACCAACAATAAATAAAACTATTATAATTGAGTCTAACAAATTCATACAATCACTTCCTAGTCTAATTATATTATAAACAAAGATAAAAATAAATATAAAAAAAGAAGTTTAACACTTCTTTCTTCATTTTTAATTTACTTTAAATAACCTTCTGATTTTAAGTAATTAATAATATGTTCCATTTGTTCAGTCGTAGTAGAATTTTCATTTAAAGTCTTAAATGCTTCTAATTCACTAGCCAAGATATTTTGATAATTTGATGGAATTTCTTTTATTGTTACATTATTTAAAATTGTATCTAATTTACCATCAATTGTATTTAATTTACCATTCATATCCTCTAAAGTTTTTGAAATATTATTAATATTAGTATTTAATGTCCCTAATAATGTATTATTTTTTTCAACAGTTGTATTTATTTCTGCAAGTGATGTAGTGAAATCTTCTGTTCTTTGTTTTAAAACACTATATCTACCTTCTTCATAAGAAGCTAAAGTTTCTAAATTTGTACCAAGATCTTCGATATCTTGTCTTATTACATCTTGTCTACCAACGGCATTTGATTCATATGTTGCTAATGAAAATTTTACATCATTTATTCCATTTATAACGTCATTTGTATTTTTAGATAATGAATTTAAAGAACTTTGAACATTATCAATCTTATTGCCTAATAACAATGTATTTTCAGCATTATCTTCTAATATTGTCTTTTCTGCATTATCAATATTATTATTTATTGAATTCATGCTATTAGTAATCATATTACCCAAATGAGTTCTTGTGTTATTTAAGTCAGTGTGTATTGCATTTTGACTATTAGTAATCATATTACCTAAGTCTGTACGCAATGCATTTTCACTATTAGTTATTACATTTGTTAAATAATTTCTTGTATTATCTAAGTCACTATGTATTGCATTTTGACTATTAGTAATCATATTACCCAAATGAGTTCTTGTGTTATTTAAGTCAGTGTGTATTGCATTTTGACTATTAGTAATCATATTACCTAAGTCTGTACGCAATGCATTTTCACTATTAGTTATTACATTTGTTAAATAATTTCTTGTATTATCTAAGTCACTATGTATTGCATTTTGACTATTAGTAATCATATTACCCAAATGAGTTCTTGTGTTATTTAAGTCAGTGTGTATTGCATTCTGACTATTGGTAATCATATTACCTAAATGATTTCTAGTATTATCTAAATCAGTATGTATTGCATTTTGACTATTAGTTAAAGCAGTTAATAATGCATTTCTAGTATTATTAACATTATTATTCAAATTAGTAAAACTTGTATTTAATAAAACTGTCAAAGCATTTGTTTTTTCAGTTAAGCTTTTATCTAATAAATAATATTTTGAACTAATATTTGAATTAATGCTTGATTCAGAATCATTAATATTTTCAATAATTTCATTTTTTGAATCAGTTACAGCTTTATTTAATTCAGTAGTTTGTTTATTATTATTTTCATCTAAGAATTCAATTTTATCAAGCACATTTGGAATTGAATTACCATTGATATCAAATAATTTTGCAAGAGACAAACCAAGTAAAGTAAATAAAGCAACTAAAATTACAACAACTACTACAATTTGTAGTGTTTGATTTTTTTGTTTCTTATTTTTCATACCTCTACTCCCCTGTATACTTATTTAATTTTTTTATAAGAATTCTCATAAAAAATTTTATAATCTTCTATCATATCTTGAATATCATCAACTAATTTATTATTTCTAACAATATCATAATAGTTTTCTAGTTTAGAATCATCTAATTCTAACCTTTTAACAATATGAAATGCATAATCAGTTTCGATGACATCAGATATTGAGCCAGTACCTAAACCAACAACCACACTTTCGATATTCTCTAACAAGTCTCCTTTAGCATAATAATAAGTATTATTACCTTTTTCCTGAGCTTCTTCACTATATTTGATGATTAAACCTTCAAAATCAGCGCCATTTCTAGCTTCAGTTAAAATACTATTTGCCAAAGTTTCTTTTTGATTAATTATAGTATCACTTAAATCACTTCCAGTGCTAACATCTATTTTTGCTAGTACAATTTGTTGTATTTTAAGATATTTTTCAAAATACTCTTCTTTAGCACTTTCTTTTTCTTCAGTTGTTAAATCATTCTTTTTTCCACTACTATATAATTCTTCAAAAACTTTATCATATAACTTATTTATATAATAAAATTTATCATAAGCTGCTTCAGTTATATTGTTTTTTCTAAGAAGTTTTTTAAATTCAGATTTTCCACCAACATTACTAATAACTTCCTCTTTATTTTCTTCAAGTTCTTCATAATCCTCATCTGATAAAGAGATATTATTATCTTCTGCAATACGTTCCACTGCATTTAATATTTTAAGTTCTTCAACAGCTTGTTGTTTAAGGTACTCACCAACAGTCATATTTAATGAAGTAATTTGTTCATCTAAAGTTGCATCAGGTATTTCATAACTTTCTTTACCAAAATAACTATACTTTAGATTGTATAATTGCATATTTAAATCCGCTTTTGTAAATTTAGTATCATCAATTGTTACAACAGTGAATCCAAGAGATATACTTAAATAAATTAAATAGAAGATTATAAGAATAATTAATCCACTAAGTATACCAAATATGTACTTATGAGATTTAATAAAATTAAATATTTTCCCAAAAAAACCTTTAATTTTAGATCCCACTTTTTTTGGTTCCTTTACCTCAATCACTCCTTCTTTTTTAGAATTTGTTCTAGTAGTTTTTTTAGTAGTAACTTTCTTAGATGTAGTTTTACTACCTTTCGTAGCCATTCCAATTCCCCCTTTATCATTTGCTCAAGACAATACTATCTCAAGAAATAATGTCTTTTATTCTAGCATATTTTTGCTTATTGTCAATCAAAATAACACTTTTTGTATAGATAAAGGTGCAAAAAATTGTTTTTATAAATTAAAATGGTTCAATATATTATACGTTTTATGTACAATTTAATTACACAAGAGTAAATAATATAGATTTAAAAAATATAATTTGATAAAATAATTACAGGTGATTTATATGACTATCGTTTTTAAAGTAAGTGATAACGTCAAAGAGAAAATGATTGAGTATTACATGGACAAAAGAAAGCCAAAGACACCACCTTATGCCATATTTCAAGCGGTTGAAGCAGATACTGTTATTACACTTTATGAAAGTGGCAAAGCAATGTTTCAGGGAATAAGTGCTGATGTCGATGCTAATCTTTGGAAAGATATGGAAAAACATTTAAATAACATTGATATAGATTTTAATGAAAAACAAAAAGAAAAAACAGACAAAACATATTATTATCTAAATGCAATAGGTAGCGACGAAGTTGGAACTGGTGATTATTTTTTACCTATTGTCGTATGTGCAACATATGTTAAAAAAACTGACATACCATTTTTAGAAAAATTAAAAGTACATGATTCTAAAAAAATGACTGATGATAAAATTAGAAGATGTGCGCCTATCATTATGAATAAAATCCCACATGAGTACATAATTATGACAAATAAAGAATATAACGCGACACACACAAGTGATAACATGAACAAAATAAAAGCAATTTTACATAATCAAGTATTATATAAAATGACAAATAAAGGTTTTTCATATGACAAAGTTATAGTAGACCAATTTGCCTACCCTAGAAGCTATTATGGTTATTTAAAAGACGTAAAAGATAAAGTAACGAATATTACATTTATTACAAAAGCAGAAGATAAAAACTTAAGTGTTGCCTGTGCGTCAGTTATAAGCAGATATGTTTTTTTAACTGAAATGGATAAACTAAATAAAAAATATAGTATTACTTTTCCAAAAGGCGCTGGAATAAAAGTTGATGAAGTTGGAAAAGAACTTGTAAAAAAATATGGTAAAGACATACTTAATGAAATAAGTAAAGTTTCATTTAAAAATACAGAAAAAATATTAGAAAACTAAAAAAAGCAAAATTTTTAGTTTTCTTTTGCTTTATTAGTAATTTCATAAATTATATTTAATGCTTCAAGAGGAGTCATTTCAAGTGGATTGAGGGTTTTAATATAATCTCTTAATTCATCTTTTTTAGGTTCATCTAAATTCATACTTAATTGCTCTACATTAGATTTTGGAGTATCGCTTTCCAAATTTTTTAATATTTTATAAGCATCTTTTATAACTTCACCAGGCAAATCAGCCAATTTTGCAACATTTATACCATAACTTTTATCAACTGCCCCATCACTTATTTTATGCAAAAAGCGCACATCACCATCTTCTTCATAAACTTCAACATGAACATTCTTTATTGAATCATAACCATTATACATAGTAGTAAGTTCATGATAGTGCGTAGAAAAAAGCGTTTTACATTTAATATTTTTAATAATATACTCAATTATAGCGCCAGCTAAACTCATTCCATCATAAGTACTAGTACCACGACCTAATTCATCAAAAATTATCAATGACTTTTCAGTGGCATTTTTTAAAGCATTTGCACTTTCTTTCATTTCAACCATAAAAGTACTTTCACCACCAACTAAATCGTCACTCGCACCTATTCTTGTAAATATTTTATCAAAAATAGGTAAAGTTGCTTCCTTAGCAGGTACAAAAGAACCCATCTGTGCCATTATAACGATAACTGCTAAACTTCTCATATATGTACTCTTACCACTCATATTAGGCCCGGTTATGATTAGAACATTAGTATTTTTATCAAGAATAAAATCATTCTTTACATAATCATCTTTTATAACTTTCTCAACAACAGGATGTCTTCCATCAATTATTTTTATTACATTTTCATCGGTAATAACCGGACGAACATATCCATTTTCTTCACAAACAGTGCTCAATGACTGCATAACGTCTAAATATGCGAGTTCTTTACCAACTATTTGTAAATCTTTTATGTAGTCTTTTATTTTTTCTTTTATTTCAATAAACAAATCATATTCAAGTTTATTAATTTTATCTTCAGCATTTAAAATTAAATCTTCTTTTTCCTTTAATAAAGGTGTAATATATCTTTCACAGTTAGATATCGTTTGCTTACGAACATAACCAAATTCTTCTTTAATTTCCTTAATATTTCCTTTACTAATTTCTATATAATAACCAAAAACTTTATTATAACCTACTCTTAAATTTCTAATTCCCGTACGTTCTCTTTCTTCATTTTCAAATTGGCTTATAAAATCTTTACCATTTTTTCTTATATTTCTAAGTTCATCTAACTCAGCATTATAGCCAATTTTTATTACCCCACCTTCCTTAATCGTCAAAGGAGCATCAGGGTTAATTGATCTTTCAAGTAAATCTTCAAGTTCATGAAATTCTTGTAGTTCATTTAACTTAAGATTATTTAAAACTTTATTAATCATAGGAATAACATGAATACTATTTTTAAGTTGTAATAAATCTCTACCATTTAAATTAGAACAAACAACTTTACCAGTTAAACGTTCTAAATCATAAATTTCAAATAAATATTCTTGAAGTTCACTTTTTAATAAAAATTCTTCATTAAATAATTCAATTAAATCTTGTCTCTTTTTTATTTCTTCTTTATCAACCAAAGGCATCAAAATATATTCTTTTAGTAATCTACTACCCATTGCTGTTTTTGTTTTATCTAAAAGCCAAAGCAAACTATATGTTCTATCTTTGGTACGCAATGTTTCAACTAATTCCAAGTTTTTAACACACTCTTTATCTAATTCCAAATAATTTGAGTTATTTATAAACAAAACACTATTAAAATGAGTTAAATTTGTTTGCAAACTATTAGTAATATAAGTTAACAGTCTTCTAGTAGTATCTTTTAACTTTTCATCATCTAATTTACTCAAAATATTGCCATACTTATTTTCATCCACATCATCATAAATACTTATAAAAATATTATAAGTATTTTTTAATTTATGAATAAGTTCAACACTAAAGTTAGAACCAACAACTAATTCTTTTACATTCAAATTAACAAGTTCACTTACCAATTTATTTTCATTTTTAGGAACATAGGTAGCACAAATTTTGCCACTTAATAAATCAGCATAAGATAAAACATAAATATGAGTATAATCACTTAAAAAAGCAATATAGTTATAATCCTTTTCATTTAAACTTTCAGAATTAGTAAGAGTTCCTTTACTCACTATTTGAGTAACTTCCCTTTTAACTAACCCTTTAGCCGTTTTAGGGTCTTCCACTTGTTCTGCAATAGCAACTTTATAACCTTTATCGATAAGTTTTTCCAAATAAACATTAACAGCATGATGAGGAACGCCACACATTGGAACTCTTTCTTTTAGTCCCGCATTTTTTCCAGTTAAAGTTAACTCTAATTCATGAGAAGCAGTAATTGCATCTTCAAAAAATAATTCGTAAAAGTCCCCTAATCTATAGAATAACAAAACGTCAGAATATTTATCTTTAGTTTTCATATATTCTCTCATCATAGGACTAAGTTCATCAATATTTACTTCTTCTCTTTTCATAACTACCTCTTATAATTCATTACTATCAATAACTATAGTTACTGGTCCATCATTATAAATTTCAACCTTCATATCTGCACCAAAAATACCAGTTGCAGTTTTTATTCCTTTTTTAGAAATTGCTTCATTCATATATTCATAAAGTTTTTTTGCTTCATCTGGGTTTAATGCGTAAGTAAAACTAGGTCTTCTGCCCTTTTTAGTATTTGCATAAAGTGTAAACTGACTAATATTTAAAATCTCGCCATTTTCATCAATTAAACTTTTATTCATTAGACCATTTTCATCTTCAAAAATTCTAAGATTAATTATTTTATCAATCATTTTATCAACTATTCTTTCATCATCACCAGTAGTAAAGCCGACAAGGATTACTAAACCTTTGTCAATTTCACCATTAATTTTACCATCTATAGTTACCTTACTATATTTACTTCTTTGTAACACAACTCTCATTTAGTAATTCCTCTTTCTATTTTATTAACAAACTTTAAACTTTGTAAATTAACCATTAGCAAATTTAAAGTATCAATATCTTTTACTTTGCATATAATCTCATAAAAGTCTCCATCTTTTGTTTTCTTTTTATAATTAATACTTACAATATTCACATCAACTTTTGTAGCCGTAGTAATTATATCAATTAGTTTTTCATTAGATCCATCAATATAGATATGTATTGATGTTGTAAGTTTGTCTTTTTGATTGTCGTTCCAAGTTGCTTTTACAATTCTTTCACTACTTAAATCAACATTTGGACAATTGCTTCTGTGTATGCTAATTCCGTGACCTCTAGTAATGAATCCAACAATTTCTTCACCATAAACGGGCATGCAACATGATGCAATTGTAGTTAATAAATCATCGTACCCGGCTATTAAAACATTCCCTTTACTTTTTGTTTTATTTGAATTATTTAATAATTTATCTAGGTCGTGATTTTCTTTTGGCTCAAAACATTGAATTAATTTATTTACAACAATATTAGGGCTATATTTAAGTGATGAGATTCCCATATAAAGTTCTTCTTCATCATCAGCTTTTAACGATTTTATACACTCATTTAAATATTCGGGCTTTAATAAATCATTTGGAGAATACTTCCTCTTTTTAATTTCATTTATTAAAAGTTCTTCACCAGTTTTAATTAGTCTTTCTTTGTCTTGCTTATAAAAGTATGATTTAATTCTACTTTTTGCTTGATCAGTTTTTACAAAATCTAGCCATGACTTACTTGGACCTGTTCCAGCTTGAGTTTTAAGTTCAACTATATCACTATCATGTAATTTATAATCAAGTTTTCTTATTTTTCCGTTTACAATCGCACTTACACATGTATTTCCGACTTCAGAGTGTATTTTATAAGCAAAATCAATTGGAGTTGAACCAACAGGCAACTCAATAATATCGCCTTTAGGTGTAAAAACATATATCTCTTCTTTATTAAGATTAGTATCCAAATTATTAAAGAAATCTACATTTCCTTCTATATCGTTTAACTCAATTAATGTTCTAAACGCCTCCAATTTATTTTCAACTTCACCTTTTTTAGACCCATCAGTTTTCTCTTTGTATGACCAGTGTGAAGCAACACCATGCTCCGCGATTTCGTCCATTTCATGTGTCCTTACTTGCACTTCATACATTCTTCCACCAACGCCAAAGACTGTAGTGTGCAGACTTTGATACATGTTATTTTTAGGATTGGCTATGTAATCTTTAAACCTCTTTGGAATAGGTTTATATTTTGAATGAATTAACCCTATTACTAGATAGCATTCTTCGGTTTTGTCGACTAAAATTCTTAGCCCTAACAAATCATATATATCATTCCATTTTTTACCTGCAGCAAGTTTATTATAAATTCCCCTTACACTTTTGACTCTAGAAAGTATATCAAACTTTATATCGTGATCGTTTAAAAGTTCAATAATTTCTTCTTTCATCTCTTTTAAAGAACTTTCAAGTTCGTTTTTGTCTGCACTAATTTTATCTAAAATTTCTTGGTATTCTACTGGTTTTGAATATCTTAGGCACAAATCTTCAAGTTCACTTTTCATGGTTTTTATACCAAGTCTATGTGCAATAGGTATATATATGCTCATTGTTTCTTCAATTATTTCTTTTTTGTGTCCGTCATCGTGTACATATACTGTTCTTAGGTTATCCAGCCTATCTGCTAGTTTAATAAATAGGGCTTTAGGGTTTTCAGATAATCCGACTACTATTCTTCTATACTTTTCTGTGTCATTATCATGCTTAAAAGTTTTCTTTAAATGGCTTAGTTTAGTAACAGATGATAGTATAGTTGCTGTTTCTTCTCCAAAAAGTGTTTCAACTTCTTCTTTACTAATTTTTTCAAGTGTTATTGCTTCATGTATTAATGCACTACCAATAGTAATATAGTCCATTTTTAATTCGGCTAACATATAAGCAATTCTGATACTATGATTGATATAAGGTTCGCCTGTTTTTCTCCTTAAACCGTTATATACTTCTTTTGCTTTTTCATAGTAAGCATCAATTTTTAAAAGTTGTTCTCCATTTATATAAGTTTCTAATAACTGCCTTAATTCACTATACGTATGATCTTTTTGCACTTTATTTTCTCCTTATCTATGAGTTAATTCCTTTTATACTTTTTTCTTCTGGGCCATCATCATAATCTACTTTAGGTTTTAGCCTATCTCTTTTTTCTAGTTTTATCCAAACATATGGTGCAATAAACATGGAAGTGAATGTTCCAACTATAAGTCCAATTAATATTGCAATATTAAATTCTTTTATTTCTGTAGCTCCTAAAATAAGCAATACAACGACAGAAGTCAAAGTAGTTATAGTAGTTAATATACTTCTTGTAACTGCTTTAGATAAGCATTCATTTACTACAACTTCATCAGAAATACTCTTTTTGTTTTCCTCTTTTTTCTTTTCTCTTATTAAATCAAATATTACGATTGTATCATTTATAGAATAGCCAAGTATTGTTAGTATTGCTGCTATAAATATAAAATTGATTTCTATATTAAATATAATAAATGCTGCTATTACAGAAGTAATATCAATACATAAAGCTACTAAACTAGCTATTCCATAGTCAAACTTAAATCTTATACTAACATAAATTAAAATACAAATTGCAGCAATAATAACAGATTTAATAGCATTTTCAGTTAAATCTTTTTTAACTACATTAGATATTACTGATATATCACTATTAACACTAATTTCATCAAATTCTTGTTTTAAACTTTTAATTTCATCCTCTGCCAATACTTCTTTAATCTTTATATCTACTTGTTCATCACTTAAAATATTATAATCACTTAATTCGTATTCACTAATTATTTCTTTTATTACATTTTTATCAATTGTGCTATTGCTCTTTAATGTAATACTAGTTCCACCTGCAAAATCTATGCCTAAATTTACTTTTTGAACAAAAGCAAACACAACTGCTATAATTATTACGACTAAATATACAAAAAGTAATTTAACTGAATGCTTAACAAAATTTCTAATTTTACTTTCTTTAACTTTTCCTATAAAAACTGATGTATTTAAATGTATAAAACCTTTTAAAATATATCTATTAATTAAAATCATTGTAATCATCGTTACTATAATTGTCAAAATTAACATTGACCCAAAACCTTTAACTGAACTTTCTCCAAACACAAATAATATGACAGCAACAATAAGTGTAGTAATATTTGCATCGATTAAAGAAACCAAACTTTTTTTATTAGCGTCAGTGAAAGCTTTATCCAATTTTTTACCATTAACTAGCTCATCTTTAATTTTTTCTAAAGTGACTATAGAACTATCTACAGCCATACCTACACCCAATATTAAAGCTGCAATTCCAGTCAAAGTCAAAACGCCATCTATAGCATTAAACATTGCCAAAACCAATAATGAATAAAATACTAAACAAATAGAACTAGCAAATCCGGAAAGTCTATAAAAAATCGTCATAATTATAGTTATTATTACTAATGTAATCACGCCAGCCAAAGCAGCAATACGTAAAGTATCACTACCAAAAGATGCATCTACAGTTTTAGTACTAACCTCTTCTAATTTAGTAGGAAGACTACCAGAGTTAATCAAATCTACTAATTCCTGTGCTTCTTCTTTTGTAAAATTACCTTCAATTACTACGTTACTACTAAATGCTTCTTTAACTGTCGCACTTGAAATACATGCAGCATTACTAGTACCACACTCTTCTTTCATACTTTCAAAACTATGTTTAGTTTCATCATAGTCAAGCCAAATAACAATTAACTGATCTTCACTTTTACTAACAGCACTAGTAACATGATAAAATGTATCATTATCTTTTATTTTAAGAGCCACAACAGGTCTTCCAGTCTCATTATAATCAAGGCTTGCTCCTGGCGAATCCAAAACATCTGCAGCCATTAATAACTCATCACTAGAATTTCTAAAAGTTAAAACAGCAGGAGTACTAAGTCTTTCCCTAGCTTCACTTTCATCTGTAACGCCCGGCAACTTAACACGTATCTTATCGCCTTCTACACTAATTTCAGGCTCACTAACACCCAAAGTATCAATTCTATTATTAATTGATTTATATGTAGCAGTTAGCATATCATCAGTTAACTCTTCATCCTCGTTTAACGGACTTACTTTATACAAAACCTCAAATCCGCCTTTTAAATCCAAACCATAATTTATACTATTTATAACCGGTTTTACGGATAAAATTATGGCAACAATCATTAATACTATAAATAAAATACTTGTCTTTAAATTACTTTTCATATTCAACTCCTATAATAAGTTTTCTTCTTCAGTCAATAATTCTCTATGACTATTTTTAAAAACTTTCATCATATAATCTTCAATTTTATATTTTTCCAAATGCATTATATCACTGACCATATCAAAAAGAGATAAATCCTTTGAATTAGCCCAGTCATTTTTTGATAAATAATTCCAAATATCTTCTTCTTTAATATAGCTTAAACCCATTTTACATAATTCTAATTTTTTTGAATATAAGGCAGGTTTAATTCTATTATAAAGTTCACTTAGTGATTTTATTTCGTTTTCCATTGATAACACCAACATTATTTTACCACTTAAATAGTCAAAAAAAAAGAAAAAAATAGAGGGATAATTCCCTCATGATTTATATAAACGCCCATCGACGTACATTAATATTGTATGAAATAAAAGAAAAATATTTACACTTATTTAAATTTTTCACTTTTAAACAAATAAATCGATAAAGCAATAATTCCTAAACTTATCATTAATATTGCATCTTTCACTTCAATCTCATTAAGAATTAACGTAACTAAAACTGAAATTCCCATTGCCAAAGCAACTCCTAATAAGATAATATCAAAAATATTATTATATGTATTTGCTTTTCCAATCTTTGAACTTATAAGTTCTTCAACACTAATGCCTAAAATATTAGCTAACTTATTGATTGAATTAATATCAGGACACGATATATTCCTTTCCCATTTTGACACCGCCTTGTCAGTAACATTCATTTTATTAGCAAGTTCACTTTGAGTCATTCCTTTTTCTTTTCTATTTTCGCTTATTATTTCACCCATACTTTTAATTGACATAATAATTTTCTCCTTTTCTTAATACAATTATAAATTTATATGAAGTAATATCAACCGACTATAAGTTTAACTTTGTAAACTTATAGTTTACTTTATGATTTTTGATATAATAACTAATACTACACTAGGGACTAAAAACTCTAAAGTTCTAACTATTAAAAAAGTATAAAAAGGTGCTGAGTTTTCAATCTTATTATAATTAATAAAATCAAATACTATAAATATCAAAAAAACTACAAACAAAATTATAGATGCAAGTAACAAAAACTTACGAACTCTATTTTTAATAATAATCACCTACTTAATTAATATAATCCGCTTTTGCGCATGCATTTAATTTTACACCGATTTCACTTAAAAACTCATCTAAAGATTCGCTACTTAACAAAACGTAAGAGTATTCATAACCTTTTTCAATATACTTATCACCTACATACAATTCATAATAACTTGTATTACTTTTTTCATCAAAATTATCATAATCATTTACTTCCTCTAAAATTTTCATAACATCATAAGAATACGAACCTTTAACTGATTTAGTATAAACTAGCATTGAATTACAATTCTGATTTGGTCTACAAGCTTCATATTCAGTAAACAACTCATAAATTCCGTCTTCATAAACTGTTAACTGAACTGGAATACATGCACTATTTTTTAGTGATATAGTAAAAATAACATCTCCAGGATTTTCAAGCGGCTCACTAGCTCTACTATAAATATCATCCTCACAACCAGTTATAAAAAGCGATATAATTAACAAAAGCAAACCAAATAAATACTTATTTTTCATATTTTCCTCCTTTTTCTATATTAATTATATCATGTATAATCTTGAACATAAAGATTTCAAAGTTAAAATTTTGATATCTTTATGTTTTTTGTTATTATAA